>NZ_JARUXD010000060.1:0-21358 GCF_030433875.1 Curtobacterium sp. PsM8
ACGGCGTTGCGCCTGACCCCCGAGCACTTGGTGAGCTGGGTGAAACCCAGCGGGGCGGGCATCAGCCCGCCCCGCTCTCGTTGTGCTCAGCGGCTACCGCTCGAGGCCGTCGTCTCCCCGGGAGATCTCGGGCGTCTGGGGCATGTCCAGCGTGAGCGATGTGTCGGCACTGCTCGAGGTGGATGCTTCGTCGGGGTCGATGCCGGCCTGGCGGAGCATCTCTCGGTCACGGAGCTCGAACTCGTCGTACTCGTCGGTCTCGATCTCGGCGGTGCCGCTGGGTGCCGTGGCGGTAGCGGCGTCGTCCTGGCCGTCGGCGGCGATCGCCGCGGTCTCGGCGGCCGTCTCGTCGCGGCCGTCGGAGACGATCGCCGCGGCGTCGACGTCGGTCGCGGTCTCGATCGCGTCGGTGGCTGCCTCAGCGCGGGCGGCGGTCTCGGCGGCGACGGCCGCGGCGTCGAGTGGCCGCTCGGCGTCGCCTGCTGGGTAGCGTGCGGCTAAGCGGTCGGCGCGTTCCTGCTCGCGTGCGGCCTGCTGCTCGGCCTTCTCACGCTCCCGGTCGGCCTTGCGCTGTGCGTCGCGGACCGCGGCCTCACGCTCACGTTCGACCTTCCGCTGCGCTTCCTGCAGGGCGCGGCGGCGTTCGTCGGCGGCGCGCTGCAGTTGCCGGCTGACCTCGGAGGTGATGGTCTGCGCTGCCCGTCCGGTGGTGCGGCCAACGTGCTCGAGGGTCTCGTCGAGTGGATCGCTCATGGTGGTTCCTTCCTGTGCGGTGGTGGGCGACGCCGCGGCCACAGGAGTGGTTCCGGTGCCGGGCTCGGTCGCGGGTGCGGCCTGGGTGGTGGGTACCTGGGAAGTCGTCTCCGCTGTGGCCTCAGTGCTGGTCTCACCGACAACGTCGACAGCGGTGGCCACCGCCATCGCTGTCACCTGCTGGACGCCCTGAGCAGCCGCGAGCAGCGCCGTGCGCTCCGCGGCGCTGCGTTCGGCCGCATGGGTCGCGTAGTGCTCACGCGTGGAGACGGACACCTCGGGTGCGGTGGACAGCGCGGCGGCCTTGTGGAGCGCGGTGACGCGTTCCTGCAGGTGGTCGGCGATGGGGTTGCCGCGGAGCTTGTCGGGGATCGCCTGCGGCTCCGATGGGTCGATGCGGTACTTGGTGCGGAGGACGTCGACCTCGGCCGCGGTGCGGTGCCAGTCGAACATCCGCCACGGCTCGGACGGGAGCCGTCCGAGGTCCTGCGTCCACGCCGGCTGCTCGAGGGCAAGCGCCGCCCCACGCTCCTTCAAGCGCACGCCGATGTAGTGGTGCCGCTCCTCGAGGTGGTCGCGCCATTCAGTGGGCAGGAGTTCGTCCTGGTGCCGGCGGCCGTCAGCGATCCACGCGGGCACGCCGTCGACGGGTTCGCGGTCGATGACGCGGACGACGGGCTGGTCGATGCCCTCGAGGGCCTTCTCGATCCGCCAGTGCAGCACCGCGGGGACGTCTTCTGCAGTGCCGAGCTCCCGTTGCGCGTACGCGTCGCGGAGCGTCTGGACGGGGTCGTGGCCGTAGTCCTCCGCGTGCCGAAGCGATGTCGCGAGAGCACCCCACGACTCCTGCCCCTGCAGCGAGGTCGCGAGCTCGGCGCCAAGGGCACGCTCGACGATCGTGCCGGCGCGGATCTCGTCGGCGCGGGTGGCGACGTCGGCGTGCTGGTCGATGAGAGTGACCAGGTCCTCGACGCGGTCCTGCTCGGCGCGGATCGACTCGTGTGCGGAGAGGAGCCGGCCGGAGCGCTCGGCGATCTGCTCGAGCGCGTCGGGGACGGTCGCGGCGTCGTCCAGGGCGAGGTAGAGGCGGTTGCTCTCCTTGCCGCGGGAGAGGGCCGTGTAGGCGTCCTCGCGGCTCATCGTCGCGTCACCGAGCACGTGCGCGTGTTCGGTGGTGAGGCCCTGGGAGCGGCTGATGGTGCGGGCGTAGCCGACCTCGACGTGCTGTGCGACGTAGCCGGCAGGCAGCTGGATCACGGCGCCGTGCTCGGCGTGGGCGACGTCGAGGGCGCCGTCCCGGTGGATCCCGGTGACGGTCCACAGGTCGCCGTTCTTCACCCGGTCGCGGCCGCCCTGGATCCGCAGGTCCGAGTCGTTGCGGCGGGTGACGATCGTGTCGCCGACGTGCGCGGCGAGCCCGTCGCGCAACGGCACCGACCGGGACGTGTCGACGTCTCCGGTGGAGATCCGGTACGCCTGGGCGCGGGCGTTCAGATCGGTGACGGCCGTCGCGGTCGGGGCGAGCATGAGGGAGCGGACGCCGGCGTTGGTGTCGCGCTGCCAGCCCTCGAACACGGCGGCGGTCATCCGCTCGCTGTCGCCGCCGACGACACGCTTGTGCTCCTGGTACCAGGCGAACGGGTCGCCGGGACGCATCGGGTCGCGCAGGCGCAGGGACGCTTCGGCTTCCTCGGCGTCGTGGAACCGGTGCACGTGCTCGAGCTGCACGGAGCCGACCTCGCGGTCGATGAGGCGGAGCGCACCGCCGGCCTCGACGGCGGAGAGCTGGCGGTCATCGCCGATGAGACGGACGAACGCTCCGTACTCCTGGGCGAGCTTGGTGACGTCTCGGAGACGCTTCGTGCCGGCCATGCCGGCTTCGTCGACAACGATGACGTCGCCGGGGAGGAGGGCGTACTGCTCCTGCACGTCGACGTCCTGTTCGGCGGCGTGCTGGTGGGCTGCGAGGAAGCCGTGGATCGTCGTCGTCTGGATGCCGACGGCCTCGGAGAGGACCGCGGCCGCGGGTGCGGACGGGGCAAGTCCGATCATGCGGACACCGCCGACGGTCAAGGCCTCGTTGGCAAGCTTCAGCGCGGTGGTCTTGCCGGCGCCGGCGGGGCCGATGCCGGCGACGAGCTCGACGTCCGACGTCGCGAACGTGCGCGCGAGGTCCCGCTGCCCGGCGTCCAGCGGCCCCGTGTTCGTGGCGGCTACACGCTCGAACACGTCGCGGGAGACCGGCGCCATTTTCCGGTAGCGGGCCGCCTGCAGCAGTTCGTCCTCTGCCTGGAGGATCCCGCCGGAGGTGTAGACGGTCTTGCCCTTGTGCTCGAACACGGACTCGCCAGTCGAGCGGGTGAGCGGCTGGAACGTGCCGTGCGGGGACGGCGGGGTGAGCGACACCGAAGACTGCAGGGCGGTCTTCGCGACCTGCTGCACGAGAGGTTCAGCGATCGTCTGGTCCGGGATGATCTGCGCCAGCTGCCGGCGGGCTTCGGCCTCAACGACGCCGGCACCCCACACCGCGTAGTGCTCCTCCACGGTCGCGAGGACGAGGGCGGCGCGCTCGTCGACGTCGACCGTGGGCGTTCCACCGTCCTCGGCCGCGCGGGCCTGCGCGGCGCGCTGCGCGGCGGGGAGGACCTGGTCGGCGCGGTCCTGCCCGACGCGGGCGACGGCGTCGTCGTGGGTGGCCTGCGGGGAGCGGCCGTGCTCCTTCTGCGGCCGGGTCTCGAGGGTCGCCTGCTGGGCGATCTTGATCTGCGTCTTGGTGTCGGGGGCGCGGCCGTGGTCGCGCTGGTACTCAGCGGTGAGGCGTTCCACCTCAACGCGGATCGACGCGGACCGGGAGGAGAACGTCTCCAGCAGGTCGGTGTCGACGCCAGCGATCTCCATCACGGGACGCTTCCCGGCGGCGACCGTTCGCGCCTCGGTGGTGACGTCGAGGGCCTTCGTGACCTCGGACATGATCGCCGCGTTGTAGAACTCCGAGATGGGGACGTTCATGCGGTGCAGCAGCTTGGAGTCGATGGTGCGCCACTTGCCGTCGGAGCCCTTGACCTTGTTCGCGACGACCAGGTGGTCGTGCAACTGGGGGTCGCCGTTGCGGGACTCGAAGTGCCGGAACGCGGTCACGGCAACGCCGCCCTCGACCTCGATCTGCTCGACGCCGTTCGTGCCGGCGCGGGTCGCCAACGCCTCCCGCTCGAGGTAGGCGATGGTCGACGCGACGGCGCGGTCCTGGGCCTGCTCGACGGCCTTGCGGGTGTCATCGTCGCCAAGCGCCCACAGCACGGAGGCGCTCTTCGCCGGTGAGCAGACCAGGTCGAACCCAGCGACAGCCTGCTGGTCGGGGCGAGTCGCGGCGGTGATGTAGCGGCCGAGTTCTTCCTTGTCGGCAGGCTCCCGGCCCTTCGCGTCGCGGAACGCCTGCGCGCCCTCGCGAGCACGGATCAGGCGGCGCTCTTCCGTGTTGGGTTCGTGGCCCTGGATGCGCTGGAAGGTGGCGTACCCGGCTTGGATGCGGCCCTGTAGGGAGTTCTCGTCGGCCTTGTACACGTAGTACGACCGGCCGAGTTTCGCTGCCTCCTGCGCCTGCTTGCCGGTCATCCCGTCGGCGAGGGCGTCGGCGATGATGCGGTCCGCGTCAGGGTGCAGGCCCTCGCCGAAGAGGGCCTTCATCTGCTCCTCGGTGACCGTTCCGGAGACGCCGAGGACGGCGGCACCGCCGCCCATCCACCGCCCAGGAGGGTTGCCGTCGGCGGTGTAGTAGTCGCCGAGCTCGCGGTCGTGGTCGCGACGGGCGTCACCGGTGGCGACCTCGGACGTGTAGTAGGTGTACCCGTCGCCGGCGGACAGGACGTGCATGGTCATCATGCGCCGCCACCGTCTCCGGGACCTGTCATCCAGACGCACTCATCCCAGCCGCGAAGCGGGCTGAAGATGGTGAACATGGCGCGACTCTACCGCTTTCATTTGTAATGCCTGAGGTGTGACGCTCAGAGAGTGGCCGAGCAGGCCGGGCGTCGTCGGAGGAACGGAGACGGCGGCTGGACTGATCGCGGTAGACAGGGGGAGACCGGGAGCGGCGTCCAGCGGCGGAGGAACGGAGCCGCGTCTGGACGCCAGCATCCGGGTCGATAACTGTCACAGGCCGCGCCGGAGGTGCGAGCTACACTGGCGACAACAGGAGCGCCGCAGTGCACCGCCGCAAGGGCGGTGCTGCCCGAATCGGACGGGTGGTGGCCGTTAGGGATTGGGGAGCAGTGATGGCACAGGTTCGGACCTCTGGGAAGCAGGCCGCTGCACGCAAGGCAGCGCGTGAACGGGCAGTCGAGCGGGCGGCGGAGTTCCGTCGCCGGCAGGAACAGCTCGAGGAGCTTGCGGCCGAGTACTTCGTCGCGGCGGACGCCGTTGACGGCATCAACGAGGACGCCGAAGCGCGCATCCAGAAGATCCGCGACGAGCAAGCCGCGGCGATCACCGAGGCGGAGGAACAGTCCCAGGCGATCATCGAGCGGATGCTCGACACGAAGGTCTCTCGTGACGAGGTCGCGGAGCGGCTTGGCATCCCTGTCCGTGACGTCAAGCGCAGCAAGCCGAAGACGCCGGCGACGGTGACGGCGGACGCCACGATCGCAACAGGAGACGATCACTCCGACGAAACCGGCGGGGCCCACGACGCGTCGCCGAGCGATGTGCAGGAGTCGTACGCCGCGTAAGTCGAGTCGCCGCTCCCCCACGTGACAGAGCCCCCGACCACGGAAGTGGTCGGGGGCTCTGGTGTGTGCTGTGACCGTTAGGCGTAGTTGACGTGCATCGACCAGATGCAGATGGCGATGAAGCCGCCCCAGAAGATGAGGCCGGACCAGCCGAGGGCGATGCCAACGATGGCGCGACCGGGGAGGTCGGTGCCGCGGCAGAGGCCGACGATGCCGAACACGATGGCGAGAATCGGGATCGGCAGAAGTGCGCCGAGGAGCACCGACTGGATGCCGAGGAACACGCTCCACCGCGAGAGCTTGGTGCCGCGCCGTGGGCCGTGAACGGTCTGCATCGGCACCCACTGGGGTGGTGCGTAGTTCGTCATGATCCGACTCCCCTCGTTCGTTGCCGCGAGGGTACCGCTGGCGGCCGACAGCGTGTTGCTCACCACAGCGTCGTCGTGTCTGCTGCGATGCCCGTGCGGCAGGCCCGCACCGCGGTGGCATCCCAGCCGTGGTCGCGGAACGCCTCTCGGAGCTCACGCGACAACCGGACCCGCTCCGACCGCGGGAGCCCCGCGAAACGGAGCGCGGTCGAGGCGTTGCGGTGGCGGCCGCGCTGCACCCGCTCGAGCATGTTCCCCCGATGCGCCCCCGGAGCCAGATGCGAGAGGGCCTGGTCGACGTCGACGTGCACGCACAGCGGCACGTCGCACGCGTGCAGGAGCAGCACGGTCGGGTGCAGGGCGATGCCGGTCAGGTGCTCGTAGAGCCACCGCTGCGGCCGCATCGCACGTTGCCCGCCGGCGTCCTGCGGGACCCAGAACCGGCCGTACCCGTCGTCGCCCACGGCGCCCGTCCAGATCCAGCAGTCCACTGGTGCTGGCCCCTTCACGACGTGCGACCAGAACCGTTCCTCAGCGCTGACCGGAACGGGGCCGCTCATCGCTCGTAGCCGTCGTCGCCGCGCGCGTAGTCGTGCGACGACCACGCCCCAGACGACCCGGTGAGGTCGCTTGACGGCGCAGCAGGGGTGTGACCGTCCATGCCGGCGGCGCGAAGCATGTCGCGTTCTTCCAGCTCACGCCGGCTGAACTCGTCGCCTGCAGGACGAGTGGAAGCGGCACCGAGGGGTTCGGTGATGCGGTCGAACATGGCGCGGAGCGGGCCGAGGTCCTGCTGCTCGGACGCAGCCCGGGAGGCACGATCGTTCTCCCGCCCCGTGACGTGCTGCCAGTCGAGCTCGTAGCCGGCATCGCGGCTGACGCGGTCCCAGAACAGGCGCTGCGTGCGTCCGTTGCCTTCACGGAACGGGTGCACGTAGTTGAACTGGTCGTAGTGATACGCCAACCGGTCCACGAACCGTTCCCGGTCCAGGCCGCGGAGCGTGTTGTCCGCGCGGAGCTCTTCGGCGGCGAAGCCGGCGGCACGCTCGATCATCACCTGCGGCAGGAAGAACTCCGCACCTTCAACCTGCTTGCGCATGTCGATCGTCCGTACCTCGCCCGCCCAGTCGTAGACGTCCTGGAACAGTGCGCGGTGGATGCCGCGGAGCTCGTCCAGGTCACCCGTTGGAGCGGGCGGCCGGTCGGACAGCTCGATGGCGCGGGCCGCGGTGAGGTCCGCTTCCGCTCGGTCGAGGTCGGCTTGCGTTCGTGCGCCGACCAGGTTGCGGAGGATGCCGGTGGCTGGGTCGATGTATGGGTCGTGTGCGTTCACACCGACGCCTATGCTGCGACGCTCAGCGCAGCCCGTAGCGAGCGCGGACCTGCCGCACGAGCTCGGAGGAGCTGATAATCCCATCGACGTACTTCTCGGCATCCGCGCGGCTGGCTGGCGTGACCGTCAGGCCCTCCATGTGGCCGCTGTGCACAGCGGCCTCGACGCGGCGGCGGCGCTCCTGGAGGTCAGCCTTCCCGGCGGCGCGAAGATCGGTGTTGATGCTCATGGGAACTCCCCTGCTCACGTTCGATTCTACCGTCTGCGACCAGCGCAGAACGAGTGGATCCCCTGACGATCAGAACCACCACACGGCGTAGAGCCACCGCTGTGACCGCATCGCGCGCTGCCCGCCGTCAGGTTGCGGAACCGAGAAGCGGCCGTAGCCGGCGTGGCCAATGGCGCCGGTCCAGGTCCAGTAATCGCTGGGCGCCGGCCCCGAACGACGTGCAAGAAGAACCATCCTCCCCGTCCATCGCAGTCACCCGCTCATGAGCCGGCGCTGACGTCGGGACGAAATCGGAACCGTCTACTCACGCCAGCAGCAGGATCGCGAAGACGATCGCGATGACACCGACGATCGCGCATCCGATCCACAGTCTTACGATGACCGGACTGTGCCGCGCCCTCGGAACTGTGAACCATCCGACGATGCCAGCAATCGCTACGACGGCTGCGACGACTGCGAGGCCAACACACCAGTGCCCAAGGGTCTCGAAGATGGGCAGCGGCGGACGGATGGGCCGAGTATCGAGCCCGTTCACAGCTGGCAGCCTTCCGTTTGGGACGCGTAGTGGGGGAACATGCGGTCGATGGTCGCTTCGTGGCGGGCGGCGCGGTCCTCTTCACCGCGGGCCCGGGATATCTCCGCGAACGACTCGCGTGAGGCGGTTGGTTCAGCGGGCGCCGGGCGGCGGCACATCTCGGCGTAGTACCGGTCGGCGTCGTGGTTGGCCTGCTCGAGCTGGGCTCGGAGCTCGAGGACCTCGGCCATGAGGGTGGGTGCTGCGGCGGCGAATCCGACCATGTAGCCGGCCTCCCAGGTGCGGCGCCCTTCCGCGTCGAGTTCCCACTCGCGGACGCCCTCGGAGGGGTCGGTGGTTGCTCGGTCGAGTGCGAGGAGGGCGTGGCCGGGGTCGTTGAGCAGCAGCTCATCGACGGCGGCGCGAGTCTCCGGCTGGATGATGTCAGAACGGATGGTGGTTGGGCGCTCGAGTGTCATCGTCATCACGCGGCCTTCACCGTCTCGGTGACGCTCTTGAGCTGGTCGATCTTGTCGGGGCGGAAGCCGCTCCAGGAGCCGGCCTCGGTGTCGGTGACGACGATGGGGGCGCTCATGCCGAGGGTGGTCTTCCACTCCTCGATCTGGGTCTGGTCGACGTCTTCGAGATGGACCTCGTTGAACTCGATGCCGGCGGAGACGAGAGTGCGCTCGGTTGCCATGCACATGGGGCAGAAACCGGACTTGGTGTACACCGTGATGCTCATCGAAATCACCTTCTAAAACTGTTGAACGGTGGGGACCCCTTCCCCATGTTCATGCTTCTATTCTACGCCAGTGGGGGCTTATATCGGTACCCTTTGCCGCACATTCTTCTACTATTTTTTTGCCTTGCTGAACCGACCCCAGTGAAATGCGCACGCATTGTTCTGCGGCATTCGGGCCACCACCATCGGGTATGCGAGATAGCACCCTCCCGCATTGCCATCAATGCGGAAGGGTGCTCAGGGGCGGTGTCACTGGGTGGGGACACCGCCCTGCACTGCCGCTGTCACACGGCCGCTGAGGGCGCGTGCTTCGGCGGCACTGCGCTCCCGGGCCTCGATCCACTCGACATCGGGGCCTTCGTCCTCGTCCCGCTCATAGGCGTCATCGACGCTCTGGGATGCCGCCGGGGCAACTCGCTGCACCAGTCGAACGATGTGTTCCCAGTCCTCGCGGTCCAGCGTGACCTGTACCTTCTGGCTCATTGTCTTTCCCCTTCAGTTCGCCGATGCGGTCCGCAGGGCGTCTTCCAACTGCGCCTCCGCGTGCAGCAGTTCACGTCGCCGCTCTGCGAGTTCGTTGGCTTCTTCGTCCGTGTACTCGCGGTCTACAAGATCGCAGTACTCCCCGATGACGGCGTACCGTTCGTCGTATTCGCGTTGCAGGCGGGATGCCTCATCGCGGATTGCTCGCAGTACCGGATCTGTGGTAATCAGCATGTGCTTTTCCTTTCCCTCTCGTTTTTTTGCCGTGAAGGCGACTTGTCGCCTTTAGGACGAGCGGTCGGAGCGCAACCGGTCGTGGAATAAATGGAGGGGACCCGCTTGCGGGGAGGGGCCGTTTATGCCGCGAAAGCCGGTTGCGCTCCGGCCGATCGTCCGGATAATCCCGAAGGCTTCACGGCTATAAAACGGGCCGAAGGCCCTACAGCGCCGGCGAAGCCGGTTCCATCAGCACCGAAGGTGCGCAGGGGGTTGTGGGGGCGGCAGCCCCCACGGGTGGCCGGAGGTCGACCACCCCCGGCCACCCGCGGTCCGTCACCCTGCTGTGGTGTCGAGGTCCTGGAGTCGATGCAGCTCAGCGGCGATCGCGTCGAACCGGTCGGCCTCCCGGGTGTGCTGGGTGTGCTTCCGGCTGCCGTAGACCCAGTGCTCGGCGGCGGCGCGGGCACCCTCGGCGCGGAGCTCAGTCCAGGTGAGGGTCTGGGCGAGGGTGAACGGTGCGCGGGTCCCGACGTCGCGGAGCCCACTCCGCGACGGTGCCGGGGCTGGGGTGGGGTCGTAGAACTCGTCGCGCCAGGCGTAGCCGACGGCGCCGACTGGTCCGGCGCCGCCGCGGTCGAACGCGGCGCGGTGCTCGTTGTCGGTGTGGGCGGGGCGACGGGTGCAGAACCACGGTTCGCCCATGTCGTCGATGTCGGCTCCGCACGTGGAACCGGACGGGTCGAGGTCCGCGACGGGTGCTGCCGGGTCGAGGGTGTTCGGGTCGAGGTTGTCGGGGCGGCGGTAGGTGGTGTCCATCGGTGGCGCTCCTTCCGGGAGGGTGCGGGGGCCGCGTCGCGGCCCCCGCGGTGGCTACTGGTTGGTGGCGGTCGTGGCGGCGGGGGTGAGGTCGACGCGTTAGAGGACGAACCGGACCGCGGCCCATGCCGACAGGTTCGGGTACGGCCACCCGCGGCCACCGGCGTTGAACTCCTCGGCTCGGCCGTCGGTGAGGTCGTGGTGGCCGTTGAGGGTGCCGTGCTCGTCGCAGAGCACCAGGTGGCGCATGCTGCTGTCTTCGCGGATCACGCGCTGTGCTGCGAGGTGACCGGCGGCGGTGTAGTTGCGGGTGGTGATGATGCCGTCGCAGGAGTACCAGACTTCGGTCGGCAGCTCGTCGCGGTCGCCGGCGATGAGGGCGGTCCCGTTGTCGTCGTAGGAGTCGGTCTGGCTGTTGAACGTCCGGCCCTGGAACTTCCGCGTGATGGCGTCGACCTGTAGCGAGGTGGGTCCGTCGTCGTAGGTGACGTTGATCCACGCGGCCGCGGTGCCGGTCGCGCAGCGGACGGAGAACTTCACGCCGGGGAACGCGGCACGCAGTTCCTTCCGGAGCAGGGCGGCTACGTCCTTGGTGGGGATGTGGGTGGTCATGGTTTGTACCTCCGGGGTCGTGATCGGTGAGGATGGACGGGGCGGGAGGGGGCAATTACGAGTTGTCCCCTCCCGCTCTCGTGTCACTCCGTGGGCGGGGTGTAAGTGATCGTGTCCACGAACGTCGCGAACTCGATGCCCTCGATCACGAACGTGCTCGCGAGCGTCCAGCCCATCGATGCCGCCGTGTCGAGTTCGTATCCCCTTTGTTTCAGGGCCTCTCCCCGCGTCTCGGCCGCCTCGTCGGACTTGCTGACCACCGTGCGGATGGTCTCGATCCTCTTGCGCATATGCTCTTCCTTTCCCTCTCGTTTTTTTGCCGTGAAGGCGACTTGTCGCCTTTAGGACGAGCGGTCGGAGCGCAACCGGTCGTGGAATAAATGGAGGGGACCCGCTTGCGGGGAGGGGCCGTTTATGCCGCGAAAGCCGGTTGCGCTCCGGCCGCTCGTCCGGACAATCCCGAAGGCTTCACGGCTATAAAACGGGCCGAAGGCCCTTCAGCGCCGGCGGAGCCGGTTCCCTGGGGAGCGAAGCGACTCCCGGCCGTGGCCGGAAGCTCTGGAGGTGCCCCGGCTCCGGCATGTCCGGCAGCGGTGCTCTGGTGCGGCTGACAGCATCCGGGCATGGGATCTCACCGCAGTGGTCGGAGTCGGAGTCGGAGTCGGAGTCGGGGCAGGGGCCGGATGAATCCGGTCGACGTTCTGCTCGAGCAGGACGACGTCGACGCAACGCCGACGCACTTCGATGAGCGGCCGGCCGCGGAGGCGATCTCGGTCCGGTTCCCGTTTTGGGTCCAGCCGGCGGATCTGACGCCATGCGATGTCGTCGGCTGCATCTCGGCGGCGGTGCCGGAGATGTGGGAGCCGGTCGACCTGGACACCGGGGATGAGCTGCCGGGCAGGTTCTGCGACGAGCATCAGCTCGCCTGGATCACCCGTCCTCGTGAGACGACGTCGACTGCCGGGGATCTCGTCTCCCCCTGAGCGCTCTGCAGCGCGGCGCCGCGCTGCGGTGTCGTCGCGGTGCGAGTTCCGTCGAGCAGCGCCGGGGTTCGGGAGGGGGCGGAGCCCCTTGCCGTCGCGGCGCAGCCGTGACGCAGCCCGCGGACACCAGGACGGCCCGATGGGACATGTTCGGGCCGTGATGGGACACGAACCGGTGCCGGGTGGGCGTGGGGGCCGCTGGCTGCGGCCCCACGCCGGTTCCGCTACTCGGCGGCGGTGTCTTCGCCGTCCTCCGCCTCGGCGGGGTCGGGCTGGATGCCCGCCGCGATCTTCTCGACGTCGGTCAGCCGGTGACCCCATGCGGCCAACTGGTTCAGGTACGACGCGCCCTCGGCGGACGGGTAGCGCCACCAGTTCCGGTCAGCGGCGTTCTCGAACGCGGAGAGCACCACGGCGAGGGCGACGTGCGCAGCCTTCGCGGGGTGCTGCTCGACCCACGTCGCCACCGTGTTAGCGCCGTAGCCGGTCCCCGACTCGATGCTGAGCAGGTCCCCGACACCGCCGCTGTTGTCGGCGCGCATCGTCCACCCGTGGCGGGTACCCGCGACCGCGACGAACAGGGTCCAGTCCTTCGGCAGCGTCTTGCACTGCAGGAGCGACTTCACGAACTCAATCCGGAGCGTGTCGGCGGTATCCCACGCCTTGTTGTTCGCGATCAGTTCCCGCCGCGCCTGCTTCTCGACTTCCTTCTGCTTGGCGGCTTCCTCTTCGGTCAATTCCGTCGCCGGGGCGCTGGTGAACGAGTACCGGGGGTACTTCACGTGGTGCGCGTCCGGGGTGGTGCACACCGCGACCGCGGTGTGCTCACCCCACGCCTGCAGGAAGACGGCGTGACCGGCGCAGCCGATCGCGTGCGCTTCCGCGTCGAGGACGGGCCGGTCCTCGGCGTCGTCCTCCGCGTCGGTCAGACTCGTCAGGGTCGTGTAGTCGTCCTCGCTGGTGACGACGCGGACGCCCTTAGCTTCCCACTCCCCCGCGATCCGGGCCATGTCCGCCTTGCTCTGCCGGTCCTGGCGGATGCTCTCCGCGACGAACGGCAGGTCGTCGGTGTCGCCGTCTTCGACGCAGCCCTGCAGTTCTGCGATCGCTTCCGGGTCGTCCTGGAACTCCGCGAACAGCAGGGCTTCGTCCAGGGTGAGCGCGGAGTCGGTGACGGCCTTCGTCGCGGCCTCCGACTTCGCCACAGCAAGGGTCTGCTTCACAGTGTCGCGCTTCGTGCCCGTCTCGCGGGCGATCGCGGTCACGCTCAGCCCTTCGATTTCCAACTGCCGGTAGGCGGCGAGCCGGTCACCGTCCGTGAGGGCGGTGCGGCGCTCGTTGGCGACCAACTGCTCCGCGATCCGCTTCGCGGTGCTGTCGTCACGGGCCGTGACGAACACCGGAACGGTGACGGCCGCTTCGCGGGCGGCGAGGACGCGCATCTGCCCGTCACGGACCACCACTGCCCCGTCAGCGTTGCGGTAGCCGATGGTGGGCAGGAGCACCCCGTGGTGCTTCACGGAGGCGAGGAACGCGGGGTCGAGGTCGGCCGCGGTGCGGACGTTGTTCTCGATCACCACGTCCACGGCGGGGACATGCACTAGGTCGACACCGGCCGCGGCCGGTGCGGTGGGCGTCTCGGGCTGGTCGGTCAGGTGGGTGACGGTGATGTTCTCGGTCATGGTCATGTCGTTTGCTACGCTTTCCGGTAGTGACCGGGTGCGGGTCCTGGCAATTAGTGGTTGTCGGGAACTCCGCACCCGGTCTTTCCTATTGGGTGCTGCGGTGTCTTACTGGTGGTGCGCGGCGGTCAGCGATGCTGCCCGGTCGAGCGCCGCACGGGCGTGCTCGAACGCGGCCAGGACCGCCGTGTACTGATCCGGTGACAGCGACCGGACGTCACCGGCGCGGTCGGCGCTGAGGAACAGCACCGTGCCGTAGAGCGGGTCCGCCGTGCGGGAACGACCGAGGACGACGGTTGCGACGCTCGCGGTCGGGTTGACCTCGGCGGTGTGCGCGCCGTTGTCATCGACCCACGCCTCGACCTGGTTCGGGAGGCGAACCAGGTCCACTGCTTCGCACCCGATCTGCTCTTGCAGGCCCGTGAGGATAGAGGTCCCCACGTTCACGACAACGCCCTCGGCGCGACCATCTACGGTCGCTCGAATACCCATCAACTTCATTTCTGCGTTCCTCTCCCTTTCGTTGTTTGCCCGGGAAGGCACGTAGTGCCGATAGGACGAGGGGCCGGGGTGCAAGCCCAAAGCGGCGACGCTCCGAGAAGTTTCGACCGGCGTCGTCCATCCACGGAGGAGATAGGCACAACGGCGCCGGTCGAAAGTTCTCGCGTGCGGCGGTGGCGACGGCTTGCGGCCCGGCCCCTCGTCCGTACAATCGCCGAAGGCTTCCCGGGCAAACAACGAACCCGAAGGGTTCGACAGCGCAGCGCCGGCTTGCCGGCTCAACTCAGTCAGATCAGCCCGCCGAAGGCGGTCCTGGGATGGGTGCGTCGACGTAGGCCGGGCGGACCTTCGAAGCGACGAGGAGTCACACGTGCTCGAGACAGCGCTCATCCAGCCGGGCATTGACGCGTCCGAGCAAATGGAGTCCATGCTCGCCGACGATCTGCACGCGATCATCTGGCGTCACGACCCGCACGACCCCGGTGGTGCGGATCTCCGCGACTACGTTCTCGGCGCTGCTAGGAGTGTCCGCTCGAACTTGCATAGCGCGCTCGTGCAGCTCGCGTCATACCGTGAGGCGCGGTACAAGTCTGACAACGCGCTCCGCCTCTGGCTCTCCAACACGGGCTCCATCTCTGTGCCGCAAGGACCGCATCTCGACGAGCTCAGCGCGCGGCTCAACGCGCATCAGCAGGCCCTCTTCACAGCGCTGGGTGCCGCACTCGACTGCACCGCTGCCGTCTGCGTCGCTGTCAGTGGGTTGAAGATGAACGTACGGCGCGCCGACATGCCGGCACTCTTGCCCACGTCCGACGATGCAGACTTCCCGACCGAAGGTCGGAGTCAAAGTTTGAAGAGCGCGATGCGGTCAACACCCGAGCCCGTAGCCGAGATGCAGGAGCAGATTCTGCGCGGGATCCGTGGCTCCTACCTCGCCGCCGGGCCTCCCGGCTGGCTCCGCTGGATGCTTGATGCTCGAAACGCCGCCGTCCATCGCGAGCAGTCAGCGAACTACATTTTCTTCGAGGGAGACAAAAAGACAGGCCTGACCGTTCACCGAAAACTGCACCGTCACCCGCAGATGAGCAACCTGCAGTCCGTTCGATCGGCGAACTCGGTTGCAGCGCTGCTTCTCGAGGAGGATGCGCTGGTGACGATGCGAGAGTGCATTCGCTCCACGAGCCTCCTTGTCAACGGTGTAGGTGCAGTCGTGGAGGCAGAGTGGTCGAAGCGTCGGATTGCTCTGGACATCCGTGTGCCGATCGGTGATCAGTGGAAGTCGGCAGATCCGTCTGCCTTCGATGGCTTCGAACCTGGCTCGGCGAAGTTCGAGCCGAAACCGGGAACTGTGCTGGTGATGAACCCGCGCGACAGCGCACGACTCGCGGCCGGGGGTGTTTTCGACCCTGCTGGAGAAAGCTAAGCGGCCCCGGCACTGTTGGGGGGAACAGGGCCGGGGCCGGCTGCTGCTCGAACTGGTGCGGGACCTGCTCGAGCGGCGTGACCTAGAACCGTTGGGGGGAACGAGTCCAGGCACGCGCCACGGTACGCGCGGCCTCCGACGCCGGCAACAGTGTGCGCTATGGGGTGACTGTGACCTCGACGCGACGTTTCACAGCGGCCCGCCACACCCACGTCGCGGTCGCGGCCTGGCCGCTCCCCCACTCGATCAGGACCGCGTCGGAGCTCGCGGCGATCGCCCGCGCTTCGATGCGGCGATCGAGCCCGGCACGGGTGCGGATCCACGCCCGCACGGGCGCCGGCGGCGCGACGTCGACCACGGGGCCACCACGGGCCTCTCGCGGGAGCGACACCGCTTCATCGGGCACCCAGCGGTCCCGCCGGCGTGAACCCATCAGCGCCGCCCCTGTGCCTTCAGGGACCGCTTCGTGACCCGGTCCCGGGGCAGCCACACGTGGTGCACGAACCCCATGTGGACGAGCTGCACGTACACGGTGTCCTCGTCGGCCTGCTCCACGAACCCGGGGCACCGCTGCGGCCCGGACCTGGTGAAGTCCACCTGCACCCACACCGCCGGGTAGCCAGACACTCGCGCCGGTGCCGGCGGGGCGTCGATGCCGAGCGGTTGGTCCTCTGGCAGGTCGGGGTGGATCGGTGGCGACCACCGGTGTTCAGGCATGCCGTCGATGATGACCGCGGCCGCCGACACCCAGCGGTGTCGGCCCTGGCTGCGAGGATGATCGGCATGACCACCGTCCGCGGCCTTCTCCGCTCGACCGAGACGATCTCCGCAGATGGCCACGGGGACGACCAAAGCACGGCGCGGGAGCGCGCCGTCGCCGGCCTGGATCTCACCGCGCACGCGCTCGTGCAGACCAACACCCTGAGCGCGAAGGCGTCCGGTGAGGTCACGATCCGCGCCGTCGCCCGCTCGAGCGAGACCCGGCCGCACGAAGCGACCGGACCGAACTACGCGGCCGCGATCGCGACTTACCGGCAAAGCATCCCCGAAGGGTGGATCAGCCTGCACATCGTCGTCGACGACTAGGGCTGCCGGTACCAGCGCCGGCGGATGAAACACTCCACCTCTCATCATCGCCGACCACCTCGACGAGCTGCAGCCGACGTCCACGAATCAGCCATGATCTCTCCGATGGCTTGTCGTAGCGAAGCGAAGGCAGGGCGCCCCCTGCGGAGCAGAAGGCCCACCAACTCGATAGCCCAGCCCTACTGAACGAGCCTGCTGCCTGCGGCCGGACAACAATCTTCCGAGACGGCTACAGAAGGGTCTGTACCCACCGCTACGGTGATGGAGTGAAGTCGATTTTTGACCAGCCCGACGCCGTGCACCACCTGACCGACTGGGCCACCTGGCAGCCGTGGACCACGGCTCTCGTGTGGTTAGGACTTTGGCTCGCCGTGTGGGGCGGCGTCATCTGGTTCGCGACGCGCCTCCCTGAGCTCACGGGGACGCAGATCGGGATCGCTGTCGTCAGCCTGGTGCCCGCATTCTTCTGGGGATCCACGGCCGACACCGTCTTCCGACACATCCCCTCGAGCACCGCCCTGAAATGGATCATCATCTCAGGCATCCTCTTGTTCATCGTCGTTGGGGTGTGGAATCTCCTGAATGGGAGCAACGGGGCCGCTATGTCAGCAGCTGGCGGGGTCCTCGTGCTTAGTTACGTGGGGATCTCGGAAGCGCTCACACGCATCGCGTCAGGCTTCCCAACTTCGGTCTTCGGTCTGTTCTGTGCGGTGCTGTTCATCATTGGGCTGGGCTGGATCGCCACGCGGCGCAACTAGCGGTCGCCGGTTGGTTAGGTACCTGCCCTATGCTCCCCCGCTATGAGCCTCGACGCCGCCGCAGTCACCCGCGCTAGTCACGCCCTTCGCGGCTACTGGATGGGTGGTCAAGCCAAGGACCGTGACGCCGCGCACGCCGCCCTCTCGGACCTGATCCTCGCCGCTCAGTCGAGCGGAGACCGCGCGGTCGCGGAGCAACTACGCCAGGCGCGCGACCTGCTCGCGCTTGGCCCCGCGGCCGCCAACGAGGCCGACAACATCCTCGACGCAATCAATCGGGCCAAATAAGTGGGGTGCGCGAGCAGGTTCGACCGGTCGCAGTGCACTCGTGCTGCCTCGCATGTCGACACCCACGAGTGTCAAGCTGCGTAGCGATCCGCTTGTTCCGACGCCGCCAACTAGCGTGTCCGATTCATCAGATCACGAAGAGCATCCTCCGGGGAGCGGACCAGTTGGACACCTTGTCGATTACCACCGGGAAGGCTGAAATCCTCGAAGTAGCGTTGCCCGATTTCCTGCTCGAGAGCGTCAATGAGCTGCGCCGCAAAATACTTCTTCGCTGCGTCCCGGATCGGCAGGTCGACGAACGCGACCAGTCGCACAATCGTCGATGCAAGCCGGGTTGCGAATCGAAGGTCGTGATAGGAGGAACGTCGGCCACGCTGAGCATGCTTCAGATCGTTGTAGATCGTGCCCAGATAGCCCGCAATATGCTGGGTCGTCCCGAGATTGCTCCAATCAACATCCATAGCCTCGAGGCAGTTCTGCACCGCTGATGTGGTGGTGATCCACTTGCGCGGATTGCCTGAAACCCAGCCGCCGAGACCTTCAAGAGCACCGACCAGCGAGATGAGACGCGGCTCCAGGAACCGAGTCATACCTGCAATTGCTTCGACGGCCGGCGCGAGGGCGGCTTTGAAGTCGTCGTCTGTGGTCCAACGGGAGAACCACTGCTCAAAGCCCTCCGCGCCGAAGTCGACAGCAACGAGCAAAGGATGCCCGAGATCGGCAGCCTCGCCGGACCAGCGAGCGGTTGCGTCGATGTAGGCAGGCTCCCAGCGTCGTTCCTCCGTGAACGCGCCCACGCCGCCCTCACGGTCTTGCACACGCTGTACGTACTGCTCTCCGCGCACCTCGTGTGAGCGCCAATTGGCGTCTTTCCCATATACCAGGACCAAGAGCGCCCGGAGTGGCTGCTGATAAAGCAGGAACAACACATCAGCTTCGCCCTCGTCTACCGCATAACCGGTGAGCAACTGCGCGCGATTTTCCACTTTCACGACACCGCCCGCAGTAGTCCAGGGCGTGGACCGAACAAGTTCATAGGCAATATCGGCCTCGAGCACGTCGGAGGACAGAGTCCAGATGATCGGGTGGACGCTGCCTGGCTTGACGACGATACCCTCGGGCGCATCGTCGTCTACCTCGAAAGGCGGCGTTCCAAGGAAGCGGACGAGCCCGTCGACCGTTGACGCAAGCTGGCTGATTTCGCGGTGCCCTTGACCGTCCGCCTCTTTTTCTTCTGATGGCGTTCGAGGGGCTTGGCAGATTGCGGAGCGCGCTATTGCACGTGTGACGGCGACGGGGGCGCCATGCTGCCCCGCCCATCGAAGGTCTAGCAGGGTGACCGGCCCCCGGTCGTCCTGGAAGAGGAGGTCCACTCTCTTGCCGCGCGGGGTCAACCAGCGCTCGACAAGCGTTGACGCTTCCGAGGGGCCGCTGTGCGGGATGGCGACAACCGGGCCATGGTCATCCAACGAGAGGGATGCAGCTACCGCACCAGGGTGGTCCCCGTCGCCAAGTAAGCCCGTTCGTGTTTCTCCAGCGCGTAGGAAGTTATTCATCCTCAGATTCTGGCGTCGATTGCGGCTGCTTACCAGTGCCGGAGGCGTCTCGAGAGCCGATCAACTATCGAGACGGCGAGCTGCATGCCAGCCGATCGGTCAGAATCGAGTTGGTCGGGATCCTGAGATCGTTTGAGCCTTCGCTGCGGCGGCTCCCGGGAGTCGGGAATGGCTCACGATCCACGCGCGTAGGTCGGCTTCCGCGTACCCGGCGAGTTGGCACATGTACTGGTGATCGACCATCAGGTCGCGGTCGAAGATCGGTTCGTGATGCGCTGCACGGTTGCGTAGCCATCGGAGACGTTGCATCTGCATGCGAAGGTCTTCTCGAACGCCCGTGTAGTGCGGGAACGCTCCGTCAAGTCCTGCTGCCCAGAGTCGCGCGTGGTACCGGCTAGCGAGGAGGCCTTCCCAGAACGAAGTCTTCAGCTCTGCAACCACGTGGCCCTCCCCCCAGTTGCCGGCGCCCTTGCGCTCGTCGAGGTACTCCTCCGCGGCATCGATCTGCGCGTTGTCCTTTGCCGCCAGCACTGCGGCGTTCCACCAGTCGGCCTGACCGAAGATGCTCACGAGCTGGTCGTGCATAGCATTTCGGATACCGACTTCCAGCGCTGCGTACGCGCCGAGGAACGCCGCTGAAGCCTCCACGTTCCAGGAGTACAGCCGGATCGCCTCAGACTGGTTACCGCTCCGAGCGGCGAGATACGGCGCCAACCGGTCAGGCCCGATCACGATCGGAAGCGCAGCCAAGGAAGCAGGGTCGACGGGGTTCACAGGTCTCCAGCCGGCAGCCAATGCCTGGCCGCTTGTGTGTTTGAGTGCTATGGTTGCCAACGTAAGCCCCGGACGAGGCACGGAAACGTGTCGGCGCGCCGGGGCAATTCTTTTGCCTGGGCGCCGTATGCGAGTCCAAGGGCCGGCGGATCAGCGCATCGGTGCGGCTCCGTCTGGTTCGATCAGGAGCTGCGCTCGCGTTCCGGTCGGGATCGTGATGACGACTGTCCCGCCAGGCTGCCGGACCACGGTGACGCCCGTCTCAGCACTGGCGGGCGCCGAGGTCGCAGACGCGAGCTGCGGGTAGTCCTCCGACGCGATCGCCTTGCCCGTAGCAAGGTGATCGACGAGGTTGGTAGCCATCCGGCCGCCGAAGTCTTCCTCGACGCGAGCCGCGAGCTCAGGGTGATCGGCAAGGTAGGCCTCCAACGGGTACCGACGCGTACCGCGAGACTCCCCCTGGCGCCAGGGCCCCCCGGGGATCGGGCAACCGATGAGCCATTCCCCCGCGACCTGCGAGGTGTTGCTGCCGGCGGCCGGGTTGAGGAAGTCGTGCACCGGCTTCTCGTCCCAGAGGCTGGGGCCTGTGAACTTGATCGTGCCGTTCGGACCGTCCTCCACCCCGTCGACCCTGTAGGCGGAGACGATCATGTCGTCGTAGGTTCCGACAACGTAGTCGAGATACCCGTCAAGGGTCGAGGCGTTGATCTTCTTCCAGTCGCCGCGGGTGATGCCTTCGAGCCTCATCACAGTAGAGAGCCCGCCGGCCCCCCGCTGGACATCGTCCAGAAGGTTCCGATAACTGCGCTTCAGCGAGGTCACGATCATGGGTTCTACCCTTCGTCTCAGCAACAGTGACACAAGAAGCCTACATACGCAACTGTACGATCCTCCGCGGATCGGTTGTCTCAATAGCCGATCGGCTGCCGCACGGGCTGGCGCGAATGCCGGTGATCTTGGAACTATGCGGGTGCAGGTGTCGCAGCGGACCCGCCCGATGAAGTGCCCGACGACGGGGCGCTGCGCGAGACTCTGCGGTCCGGGCGATCAGGTCGTCAGCCGTGGCAGCGCCGTTAAGCTGCAGCGGTGTCCCACCAAGCTGCTGATCGTGTGACGCCGCAGCGCAACGTTTGGTTGGCAGCGGCCGTGGTCTTCGTACTCGGTGCAGCGCTGAACCTCGCGTGGGCCGCCCAGCGCACCCTCTGGCTTGACGAGTCCGCTTCCGTCATCTCTGCTACGCGTTCCTGGGCGGGGCTTGCCGAGTTGGTGCGTCACATCGACGTTGTGCACGCCGCGTACTACGCGGTGTTGCACGTCTGGTTCGACCTGGTTGGCTACTCGCCGCTCGCGCTCCGCGTCCCGTCAGCCGCAGCCGCCGCGGCGGCTGCGGCGCGCCTGGTGCCCCTCGGGTCCCGCCTGCTCAGCGCGCGAGCGGGGGTGCGTGCCGCGGTCGTGTTCCGGGCGGCACCGGCCGTACAGCGACCGGCGGCGCACCGCAGCTCGCACGCGCG
>NZ_JARUXD010000061.1:0-21036 GCF_030433875.1 Curtobacterium sp. PsM8
CCCCCCCCCCCCCCCCCCCCCCCCCCCCCCCCCCCCCCCCCCCCCCCCCCGCGCCGGCCCCCCCCCCCCCCCCCCGCCCCGGACGGACGGGAGGCGCGCCCCACCCGGGTCCGCACCCGCCGGTTCCAGCCAGCCTGGCTCTTCATGGCCCCGTCGCTGCTCATCCTGGGCGCCTTCGTGGTCTTCCCGATCCTGCGGTCGCTGTACTACTCGTTCTTCGACTGGACCGTGGGCGCCGCGACCCAGCCGTTCGTCGGCTTCGGCAACTACGTCACGCTCTTCCACGACGGACAGTTCTGGAACGCACTGCGGATCACGCTCGAGTTCACCGTCGTCTCGGTCGTGCTCCTCGTGGTCTTCGGCTTCATCGCCGCACTGCTGCTCCAGCGGGACACCCTGGCGAACCGGATCGTCCGCTCGGTGTTCTTCTTCCCGACGATCGTGTCCCTGGTGACGATCGGCCTGGTCTGGAAGTTCCTGCTCGATCCCGACATCGGCCTGGTCGGCGGGATCACCGCGGCTCTCGGGCTGCCGAGCGTCGCCTGGCTGCAGTCGACGTCCCTGGCCCTGCCGACGATCGTCTTCGTCTCGGTGTGGAAGAGCATCGGCTTCGCGATGATCCTGTTCGTCGCCGGGCTCAAGGGCGTGCCCGCCGAACGGTACGAGGCCGCACGCCTGGACGGCGCGAACACGTGGCAGACCATCTGGGGGATCACCCTGCCGAGCATCCGCCCCACCATGCTCTTCACCTCGATGATCCTGACGATCCAGTCGTTCCAGGTGTTCGACCTCGTCTACGTGATGACCGGCGGCGGCCCGGTCTTCCACACCGACACACTCGTGAACCTGCTCTACCGCGACGGGTTCGTCAACTACCAGACCGGCTACGCGTCGGCGATCTCCTGGGTCCTCTTCGTGATCATCATGCTCATCTCCCTCCTGCAGCTCCGACTGTTCCGGTACGACGATGTCGACTGAGGCGCGCACGCGGCGACCGTCCCTGACGGAGCCGGCCCGTGCCTCCCGTCTGGACCCCGCCCGCGACCGGCGACACGGCCGCCGGACCGGCACCGCGCGCACCGGGTCCGTCCTGAAGTGGGTGTACCTCGGCATCGGACTGGTGTTCGCCCTCGTGCCGTTCATCTGGATGGTCAGCGGGTCGTTCCGGTCCGAAGCGGACCTGTTCGGCCACCCGGCCAGCCTGTTCCCGACCAGCATCACCCTGCACGGCTACGTCGGGGTCTGGCAGCAACTGCCGTTCCTGCGCCTGCTGGCGAACTCGTTCCTGTTCACCATCGTCACCACGGTGCTGACGCTGCTGTTCGACTCGATGTGCGCGTACGCGCTGGCCCGGATGCGGTTCGTCGGCCGGAACGTGGCGTTCGTGCTCGTCATCGCGACCCTGATGGTGCCGTTCCAGGTGACGCTCATCCCGGTGTTCGTGGAGCTGTTCCACCTGGGGTGGCTGAACACCTACCAGGGGCTCATCATCCCGCGGGCGACCAGCGCGTTCGGGATCTTCCTGTTCCGGCAGTTCTTCATCGACATCCCCGTCGAACTCGACGAAGCCGCCCGCATCGACGGTGCCGGACACTGGCGGATCTACTGGCAGGTGATCCTGCCGCTGGCGAAGCCCGCCATCGCGACGGTCGCCGTCCTCAACGGGATGGCCCTCTGGAACGACCTGCTCTGGCCGCTCGTCGTCACCACGTCGAACGACATGTTGACGCTGCCCGCCGGACTGACGCTGTTCGGGGGAGCGCACGTGACCGACCACGCCGTGCTGCTCGCCGGCGCGGTGATCTCGCTCGTGCCCATCGCCCTCGGGTTCTTCTTCGCGCAGAAGTACTTCGTCGCCGGCGTCGCCACCACGGGGCTGAAGTGACGGCCGCGGGCGGTGTGTTCCGCGCCGGGACGTTCACCTGGATCGCCGGCATCGAGGACACCTGCGTGCACCCACCCGAACGCTTCGCGATGGCACCGCTCGACGAGCACGAGCTCACCGGGCACGACACCGCCTGGCGCTCGGACCTGGACCTCGTCCGCTCCCTCGGCGCGACCGCCCTGCGGTACGGGGTCGACTGGCCGCGCGTGCACCTGGCACCCGGGGTGTTCGACTGGGCCGTCCTCGACGAACGCCTGGCGTACGCGGCCGGACTCGGGCTCACCGTGATCGCGGACCTGGTGCACTACGGCACCCCGACCTGGCTCGGCGACTCGTTCGCCGACCCCGCCTACCCCGACGCGATCGCCTCCTTCGCCGGGGCCTTCGCCGCCCGGTACCGGGGTGTCGTCGACCACGTCACACCGCTCAACGAGCCGATCACCACGGCGTCCTTCGCGGGCCTCCGCGGGGTGTGGCCGCCGGCCCTGACCGGGTGGGACGGCTGGACCGCGGTCGTCCTCGGCATCGCCCGGGGCATGCAGCAGAGCGTCGCCGCCGTCCGGTCCGCCAACCCCGACGCCACGATCGTGCACGTCGAGGCGACATCGATGTTCAGCACCGACGACCCCGCGCTCGGGGCCGAGGCAGCACTCCTCACCGAACTCGGCACCGTCCCGACCGATCTGGTGCTCGGCCGCGTCGACCCCGACCACCGCTCCTACCGTTGGCTGCTCGAGCACGGCGCGACGACGGCCGGGCTCACCGCACTGGTCGACGGCGCCGTCACACTCGACCTGCTCGGCGTGAACTACTACCCGGACCTCTCACCGCGCCGACTCGAACCCGGCCCGGACGGCACCGTGCAGCACGCTCACGACCGGTGGACGGCCGGACTCGTCGAGTCGCTGACGGGCTTCGCCGAGCGGTACGGGTTGCCGATGCTCGTCACCGAGACGTCGATCGAGGGCGACGACGACCTCCGCTCCCGTTGGGTGCAGGACGCGTCCGCCGCCGTCACGGCGCTCGCCGACGCCGGGGTCGATGTCCGCGGCTGGACCTGGTGGCCGGTCTTCGACTTCGTCGACTGGTCGTACGCCTCGGGCGGGGTGAACGTCGAGGAGTTCGCGGTCGCCCCCGAGGTCCTCGCCGCCCGGCTGCACGCCGGGGGACCGAAGGCGCCGTTCCTCCGGCGGATGGGGTTGGTCCGACTCGAGGAGCGAGCGGACGGCACGCTCGACCGGGTCGAGACCGCGGCTGCGGCGGCCTTCCGCGCGCTCGCGACGGCGACGAGCGTCGCCCGTCACTAGCGTCGGCGGACGGGAGGCGCGTCACCCGACCGGTGCGTGCCTCCCGTCCGCCGTGTGGTCGGGCCGGTCAGTCCGCCGCTGCGGTCGCGACCGATCCCGTCGCGACCGATCCGGTCGCCGGTGCGGCGGCGACCTCGGGGACGGCGCTCGACCGTCGCGAGCCGAGCAACAGGAGCACGACCGCCCCGATGACCGCGACCGCACCGGCGAACCAGAAGTCGGCCGCGAGCCCGAAGCCCGTGACGGCCAGGCCGCCGACCACGGACCCGGCCGCGATCGCCAGCTGGATGGTCGTGACGAACAGTGCCAGGCCGCTCTCCGACCCGCCCGGCGACGCGGTCGACATCCACGTCTGGGTCCCGAGCGGCAGGGCGCCCCAGACGAAGCCCCACACGACGAGCAGGGCGAACACCCCGACGACCGAGTGCGCCGCCAGGGGCAGCAGGACGACGGCGGCGGCGAGGACGACCTTCGACACCCCGATCGTGCCGAGGACGTTCCGGCTCAGCGTCACGCCCGCGACGAAGTTGCCCGCGATGCCGGCGACACCGAACACGAGCAAGGCCAGCGTGACGGTGTCCGGGCCGACGCGCACCGACTCCTGCAGGTACGGCGCGACGTAGGTGTACGCGACGAACAGGAACGCCGTCGCGATCAGCCCGACGCGCGCACGCTGTACCCGGAGCAGTCCGCCGAGCGTGGCGAACCGCACCCGCTGCACCGACGGGATGCTCGGCAGCATGGCGAGCTGCAGCACGAGGGCGACGACGCCGAGCCCGCCGCCGATGACGAACGCCAGCCGCCAGCTGGCGAGCGAGGACACGAAGGCCCCGAGCGGCAGGCTCACCACCGTCGCCACCGAGACGCCGGCCGTGATCAGCGAGGTGGCCCGGATGACCGACGCCGGCGCGACCAGCCGGCCCGCGATGCCGGCGCCGATCGCCCAGAAGCCGCCGATGCCGACCCCGAGCAGCATGCGCGCGACGAGGAGGACCCAGAACGTCGGGGCCAGTGCGGCCAGCGCGTCGGCGACCACGAGCAGCACCGTCAGCGCGAGCAGGACGGTTCGCCGGTCGAGCCGCGACGTGGCGACGGTCACGACCGGGGCGGCGACCGCGCCGGTCAGGCCGGTGAAGACGACCATCAGGCCGGCCGTGCCGATGCCGACGTGTAGGTCGTCGGCGATGGCGGGCAGGAGCCCGACGGGCAGGAACTCCGAGAGCACGAGGACGAACGAGCCGAGGGCGACCGACAGGACGCTGAGCCATCCGTGTCGATCCGCTGGTGAGGTCATGGACGCCACAAGCGCGGGCCGGTGCTGTCCATTCCGGTGTGACGGTCGCTACCGGTTCGTGTCCGGTCCGAGCGCGCCCGGCCGCGGCGGGCCTCCCGGACAGCACCGGCCGCGGTGGGCAGGATGGCAGGAGGGGACAGGGGGAACACATGACGGGTTCAGCAGCGCCGTGGTCGGACGAGGAGCACAACGGGGCGCGGGTAGCCGACCCGTCCGCCGAACCCGGTGCGGGGTCCTGGGTGTTCGCGACGATCGTCCTGGTCGCCGTCGTCGTGGCGGACGCAGCGCTCCTGAGCCTGCCGTTCGGACAACTCCTGCGACTGCCGGAACCCGTCGGCCAGGCGGTGCTGGCACTGGTCTTCGGCGGTGTCCCAGTCGCGACCGTCCTCGCCGGACTCGGTCTGCTGGTCGATGGCCCGGCCCGGCGGCTCGTGCACCTCGCGGTCGCCCTCGTGTGCGTCCCGCTGTCGATCGGGGCGGGCCTGAGTCTCGGGCTCGGACTGAGCTTCGGGCCCGGCGGCATCGTCTGGGCGGTGCTGATGTTCGGCGTCGTCCTGGCCTTCGTGCTGACCCTCGCGGGCCGGGCGCTCCGACGACCGGCGCCGCACTACGCCTCGAACGACTTCGCGGCCCGCGACCGTCGGCTGACGCGCCTGGTCGTGTGGGGCTGGGTCGTGGTCGCCCTCGTCTCGTCAGCGCTGTCGACCGGGCCGTTCTTCCTGCTGACCAGACTCGCCGCGGGGGATTCGTCCTCGTTCCCGCCGGTCCCGGTGCTGCCGGTGCTCCTGGCCGTCGTCGTCCTGCTGCTCGTCGTGCGCCGACGGGGCCTGCGGCGGCACGCGGTGTCGGCTGACGCGCTCGCCGACGCGGAGCCGGGGGCCAGGTCTCTCTCCGAACCGGGAACGCGGCCGGAGACCCGGGCATGACCCGACTCGGACGCCCCGGCGAGCCCGGACGGCGGCCCGCTCGTCGTCGACGTCCTGGTCGGCCGGAGGCGCCGTTCACCTGGCGTCGCTTCGGAGCCGGGGTGTGGCAGTTCGTCCCGAACCTGTCGGTGTACCTCGGCGCAGCGTGCCTCCTCGTCACGCTGTTCGGCCTCGGCCCCGCGGTCCGGGCCCACGACCAGAACGTGGAACTGCACCGCGTCGGGGTGCGCACGACCGCCGAGGTGGTGAGCGTCCGGAAGGAACACCACCACCGTCGGCACAGCACTTGGGACGAGTGGATCCCGACGACCCAGCAGACCGTCGACGGCCAGACCAGCAGCACCGAGCTCGGGCGATATTCCTCGAGGGACGAGGACACCTTCCACCGCGGGCAGCGGTTCGCGGTGCTCGTCGACCCGGGCGACCGCGACTCGGTCGTGCTGGCATCGGACGCTGCGCGCGAGCACGTCGACGGCCGGCTGCACCTGTCCGTGGGGATCGCGATCGGCAGCGTGGTCTTCCTCGGCATCGGCATCCCGGCCGTCGTGCACCGTCGGCGGCACGACCCGAGGCTGCAGCGGCGTGGGGCGAAGGCGGCCCGGCAGGCGGCGCGTGCGCGTGCGGCGCGGGAGAAGGCCCGACTCGGCTGAGCAGGGTCGGATCCGTGCGGACCCGGCTCAGCCGCCGAACGCCGAGATCTGCTCGAGCAGCGGCTCGTGCATGGCACGACGGAGGACCGCGGCGCCGGCGAAGACGCTGGCCCGGTCCTCGTCCGGGAGGCTCGCGAGCAGTCCGACGATCTCGGTGCGTCGGCGATCCATCACGTCGGTGACGAGCGCGCGCCCCTGGTCCGTCGGGCCGACCAGGACCTCCCGCCGGCTCTCGCTGCTCGGCAGTCGTTCGACCCAGCCGTCCGCGACCAGCCGGTCGACGATGCGGGTCAGCGTGGAGGGCCCGACGGCGAGCCGGTCGGCCAGGTCGCCGGAGCGGGTCGGGCCGAGGGTGGTGACGAGGACGATCAAGCGGAACTGCGGGACCGTGACGTCCTCGAGCGCCGGGGCCAGGGACCGGGCGACGACTCCGAGGAGTCCGCGCGAGGCTGCGAGCAGTTCGTCGATCCCCTCGGGAGCTGCGTCAGACATGCGTCCATCCTGCCCTGGCGATCAGGACAGCCCGAGCAGCCGCCGTCATTCGGCAGGTGCGCGCCACGCTCGGGGCGCCGATCGAGTCGCGGTACCCGGTGCGCGGGGGAGTGACCGGGCGACGCGCGTGTCCAGACGCCGCGCGGGTCGCGAGGCGCCGCCGTCCGGCCGAGACGCCGCCCGAGCACTGAGACGCCCCCGTCCGGCCGAGACGCCGCCGAACTCTGGGGCGTCTCAAGCGTTCGGGGGCGCCTCGACGCGACGCCGGCGTCTCGCGCACGACACCACCGTCAGGCTGAGGCGCCCCTCACGCATCGAGACGCCGCTCGGGCACTGAGACGCCGCCGAACTCCGGGGCGTCTCGGCCGTTCGGAGGCGTCTCGGGCAGACGCCGGCGTCTCGGACAGACGTCGGCGTCTCAGACAGACGCAGGCGTCTCGAACAGACACAGCCGTCTCGCGCACGACACCACCGCCCCGCAGCGACACCCGCGTCAGGCCGAGCCGCGCCAGACCACCTCGGTCGGCAGCACCAGCCCGCGCGGCTCGGTCGACGGCTCTGCGATCTGCTCGAGCACCTGCCGTGCCGCCTGCTCGCCGAGTGTCCGTGCGGGCTGGCGGACGGTGGAGAGCTCGGGATCGCAGCGCAGGGCCCAGGCGCTGTCGTCGAACCCGACGATGCCGATGTCCTCCGGAACGCGCTTGCCCCGACGCTGCAGCAGGTCCATCGCCCCGGCGGCGACGGCGTCCGACGCGGCGAACACCCCGTCGATGTCGGGCGCACGGTCGAGTAGTTCGCGCATGCCCTCGGCGCCGGCGGTGTAGCTGAACAGGGGGTTCCGGGCGACGAGGTCCGGGTCGTACCGGTCGCCGAGTGCCGACGCGAACCCGGCCAGTCGGTCCTGCCCGGAGTCGCGGTCGAGCCCGGAGGCGAGCATCGCGATGCGCTTCCGTCCGGTGTCGACGAGCCGGCGTGTGATCTGTTCGGCGGCGTCGCGGTTGTCGATGCCGATCCACGAGATCGCGGCCGCGTCGGGCGGGTGTCCGACGAAGCAGGCGGGCAGGCCGATCTCGACGATCGCCTTCGTGATGGGGTCGTCGTCGCGGGCGGAGAGCACGATGGCGCCGTCGACGAACCCGCCGCGCAGGTACTCGACGACGCGGTGGCTGTCCCGCGCCGAGTCGACCATGATCGTGACGAGCTGCTGCTCCGCCTCGGACAGGACGCTGTTGGTGCCGATGAGGATGTTGCCGATGTTCGGGTCGTCGAGGACCACGACCGACGGCTCGTGCACGATGAGCGCGATCGCGCCGGAGCGGCGGGTGACCAGGCTGCGGGCGGCGGCACTGCGGACGTACCCGACGCGGCGGATGGCGTCCTGCACGGCTTCGCGAGCGGCGTCGGAGACGTACTGCTCGTCGTTGAGGACCCGTGAGACCGTCCCGCGGGAGAGCCCGGCCGCGTCGGCGATGTCCTGGATCGTGGCGCGTCGGCGCGCTGTTCTGACCTCGGACATGCCGCCACTGTAGTGGCGCGTCGGGCCGCGGTGTTGACACGGCGGCCCGAGTCGTGTTGTATCTGGGATCGCTCCCAGAACGGATTTCGACAGCGATTTCGACACCGTCCTGGGATCGCTCCCAGAACGCCGCGGCGCAACCCGTCCGCAGCAGTCTGGGACCGCTCCCACACATGCTGGGTCCTTCACCGCCGAAGGGGTCGAACCGACCGAGGCGCCGACGGGCCCCGATCGACGAGGACCCCCGTGACCACCACCCTGCCCGCACCGGTCGGCGACGCACCGGCTGCCGCCGTCGACCCGGCCGACAGCGCCCTCGGTCTCGGCTCGACCGGCCTGGCGTTCGGCTGCGACTACAACCCCGAGCAGTGGGACCACGCCACCTGGGTCGAGGACGTCCGCCTGATGCGCGAAGCCGGCGTCACGATCGTCGCGATCAACGTCTTCGGCTGGTCGCAGGTCGAACCGCGACCGGGGGAGTACGACTTCACCGCGCTCGACACCGTCATCGACCTGCTGCACGGCGCGGGCATCGCGGTCGACCTGGGCACCGGGACCGCCTCCACCCCCGCCTGGCTCACCACCCTGCACCCCGAGGTCCTGCCCGTCGCGGTCGACGGCACCACGCGCTTCCCCGGCGGCCGCCAGGCGTTCTGCCCGGCGTCCCCGGTCTACCGCCGGTACGCCCTGGCCCTGGTCGAGGCCACCGCCGCCCGGTACGGCGACCACCCGGCCGTCCGCCTGTGGCACGTCTCGAACGAGCTCGGCTGCCACAACGCCCGCTGCTGGTGTGATGTCTCCGCCGACGCGTTCCGCACCTGGCTCCGTGCCCGCCACGGCAGCATCGAGGCGCTCAACACCGCCTGGGGCACCGCCTTCTGGAGCCAGCGCTACGGCTCGTTCGACGAGGTCCTGCCGCCCCGCCTGACCCTGTCGACCGGCAACCCCGCGCAGCAGATCGACTTCGACCGGTTCTCCTCGGACACGCTCCTCGAGCACCACCGCGCCGAGACCGCCGTCATCCGCAAGCACAGCACCAAGCCCGTCACGACGAACTTCATGGTCGCCGCCCACATCACCGCGATGGACTACTGGTCCTGGACCGGCGACATGGACGTCATCGCCAACGACCACTACCTCGACAACCGCCTGCCCCGGCCGAACGTCGAGCTCTCCTTCGCCGCCGACACCACCCGAGGCCTGGCCGGTGGCGCCCCCTGGCTGCTCATGGAGCACTCGACCGGCGCCGTGAACTGGCAGCCGCGCAACCTCGCCAAGGCGCCGGGGGAGATGCTCCGCAACACCGCGGCACACATCGCCCGCGGAGCCGACGGCGTCTGCTTCTTCCAGTGGCGCGCCTCCGTGCAGGGCTCCGAGAAGTTCCACTCCGCCCTGCTACCGCACGCCGGCACCGACTCGCAGGGCTGGCGCGAAGTGGTCGCGCTCGGCGCGCTCGTCGATCGCCTCGGCGAACTCCGCGGCTCGCGGGTCACCGCCGACGTCGCGCTCGTGTTCAGCTGGGAGAACCAGTGGGCGGCCGACCTGGAGGCCCATCCCACCACCGCGGTCCGCTACCTGGAACAGGTCCACGCGCTCTACACCGCACTGTGGGACCTCGGCGTCACGGTCGACGTGGTCGCGCCCGGCGCTCCGCTCGACGGCCACCCGGTCGTCATCGTCCCCGAGCTGTACCTGGTGCGCGACGAGCACGCCGCCGTCATCGCCGACCACGTCGAGCGGGGCGGGCACGCGCTCGTCACCTTCTTCAGCGGGATCGTCGACGAGCTGGACCGGGTCCGCACCGGCGGCTACCCGGGCGCCTTCCGCGAGATGCTCGGCATCCGGGTGGACGAGTTCCAGCCGCTCGGCGAGGGCGACGTCGTCGAACTCTCCGACGGCGGGACCGCGACCACCTGGTCCGAGCCGGTCGAACTGGTCGACGCCGAGAGCGTCGTCCACTACGCCAGCGGCCCGCTCGCCGGCCGGCCCGCGGTCACCCGGAACGACCACGGAGCCGGGTCCGCCTGGTACCTCTCCACCGTCGTCGACGACGCGTCGCTGCGCTCCCTCGTACAGAAGGTCCTCGACGACGCCGGCGTGCACGGCGACCCGGCGAACGCGCCCGGCCTCGAGGTCGTCCGCCGCCGCGACGACGAGCACGAGTGGGTCTTCCTGCTCAACCACTCGGACCGGACCGTGCAGCACCACGAGGCGGGCCACGAGCTCGTCACCGACCAGGCCGTCGCGGGCGCCACCGCGATCGAGCCCGGCGGTACCCAGATCATCCGCACGGACAGGAAGCGCTCATGACCACCACCACCCAGCGACGCCGGACGGCCACCCGGCCGCACCCGGCCAAGCGTCCGGCCGGCGGCGGCTCCCGCTACCGCCGCGCCATCGCGGTCTTCGTCGTGCCGTTCGCGGTGCTCTTCACCGCGTTCTACCTCGTGCCGATCCTCTACGCGGTGTGGCAGTCGCTGCAGAAGATCGAACGCCAGGGCACGTTCGGCGCCCCCACGCAGGTGTTCGGCGGCCTCACCCAGTACGTCCTGGTGTTCCAGAACGACGTCTTCTGGGGCTCGGTCCTCCGCGTGCTGCTGTTCGGCGTCGTGCAGGTCCCGGTGATGCTCGGCCTGGCGCTCGTGTTCGCCCTGCTGCTCGACTCGCCCCTGCTCCGCGGCAAGCGGTTCTTCCGCCTGGCGTTCTTCGCGCCCTACGCCGTCCCCGGTGTCATCGCCGCGATCATGTGGGGCTACCTGTACGCCCCCGACCTGTCGCCGTTCTCCGCCGTCACCTCGAAGGTCGACCTGCTCGGCAGCGGCACCGTCCTCTGGGCCGTCGCCAACGTCGTCACCTGGGTCTACGTCGGCTACAACATGCTCATCATCTACTCGTCGCTGCTCGCGATCCCGACCGAGATCTACGAGGCCGCGAAGCTCGACGGCGCCTCGCAGTTCCGGATCGCCGTCTCGATCAAGATCCCGATGGTGGTCCCGGCGATCATCCTCACCGCGGTGTTCTCCGTGATCGGCACCCTGCAGCTGCTCACCGAACCGACCGTGTTCCGGCAGTTCACCTCGACGATCTCGTCGACCTTCACGCCGAACATGCTCGTGTACTCGACCTCGTCGGTGCCGAACTTCAACCTCGCGGCGGCGTTCTCGGTGGTCCTCGCCGTCGCCACCTTCATCCTGTCGATCGGGTTCCTCCGACTGACCCAGCGGAAGGACGCCTCGTGAGCGTCAACGCACCCTCCCGACGCGACGCGAAGCGCGACGCAACGAGCGCGGCGGACGCACGCCGGGCCTCCCGTCCGACCAGCGGACGACCGGACGGCACGCGCGGTCCCCGCGAGAGCGTCATCTCGCGCAGCGCCGCGATGCTCGTCATGGGCGTCTTCACCCTCTACTTCCTGCTGCCGATCTTCTGGCTGCTGGTGTCGTCGACGAAGACCGTCTCGAACTTCAACTCGACCGCGCCGCTCTGGTTCAGTGCCACCGCGATCCAGGACACCATCACCAACCTCGGGGAGCTGTTCACCCGACAGGACGGCATCTACCTGCGGTGGATGCTCAACAGCATCGCCTACGCCGGCGTCGCCGGGCTCATCGGCACCGTGTTGTCGGCGATGTGCGGGTACGCGCTCGCCAAGTACCGGTTCCGCGGCCGCGAGGCACTGTTCAACGTGTTCCTCGGCGGCGTCCTCGTGCCGGCGACCGCGCTCGCCCTGCCGCTGTTCCTCATCTTCAGCCAGGTCGACCTGACCGACACGTTCTGGTCGGTGTTCCTGCCGAGCATCGTCAGCCCGTTCGGCGTCTACCTGTCGCGGTTGTTCGCGGCGTCGAGCGTCCCGGACGAGATCATCGAAGCGGCGCGCATCGACGGCTCCGGCGAGGTCCGGACGTTCTTCACCGTCGCCGTCCGCCTGATGTCCCCGGCCCTCGTGACGATCTTCCTCTTCCAGTTCGTCGCCATCTGGAACAACTTCTTCCTGCCGCTCGTGATGCTCCGCGACTCGTCGCTGTTCCCCGTCACCCTCGGCCTCTACACGTGGAACTCGAGCGTGAACCAGTACCCGGACCTCCGGACCATGGTGCTCATCGGGTCGTTCGTGTCGATCATCCCGCTGCTCGTCGCGTTCCTCAGCCTGCAGCGGTTCTGGCGCTCGGGGCTCGGCTCCGGCGGCCTCAAGTGACCCGCTCTCTTCCCCTCCCGCACCTCATCTCCACCCGAACGGAAACAGCATGAAGACAACGAAGTTCCTCAGTGCCGCCGCCGTCGCGCTCGCCGCGACCGTGGCCCTCGCCGGCTGCAGCTCCGGCGGTGGCAGCAGCTCCGGTGGCGGGTCGTCCGACTCCGCCGCGTCGAGCTGCAAACCGTCCGGCGGCAAGGTCACGCTCGACTTCACCACCTGGGTCCCGAACATGGACAAGGTCGTCGCGGTCTGGAACAAGGAGCACCCGGACATCCAGGTCAAGGTCTCCATCGTCGCCAACGGCAACAGCGGTACCTACCAGAACTTCTTCAACCAGCTGAAGGCCAAGCAGGCGCCGGACATCGGCCAGGTCGAGTACGACTCGCTGCCGGCGTTCCGCGTGCAGGGCGGCCTCGAGAACATCGCCGCGTGCAAGGGCGTCAGCGACGTGAAGAAGGACTTCTCCGCCGGCCTCTGGAACCAGGTCACGTTCGGCGAGGACAACTCGGTGTACGCGATCCCGCAGGACTCGGGTCCGATGGCGCTGTACTACCGCAAGGACCTGTTCGAGAAGGCCGGGCTCGACGCCCCGAAGACCTGGGCCGAGTACGCCGAGGACGCCGTCAAGATCAAGGCGATGGGCGGCAACATCACCAACTTCGCCAAGGGTGACGTCAACCAGTTCGCCGGGCTCGTCTCGCAGGCCGGCGGCCAGTGGTTCAAGAACAGCGGACAGGACTGGAACGTCAACCTGACCGACACCGCTTCGAAGAAGGTCGCCGACTACTGGCAGGACCTCATCGACAAGAAGCTCGTGAACACCCTGCCGAGCTTCACCGACCAGTGGAACAACGCCTACGACAGCGGCCAGGACTGGACCTGGGTCTCCGCGGTCTGGGGTGCCAACACCATCTCGTCCGGTGCACCCTCGACCTCCGGCAAGTGGGCCGTCGCCCCGATGCCGCAGTGGAAGTCGGGCGACAGCGCCTCGGCTGCCTGGGGTGGCTCCTCGAACGTCGTCTTCTCCGGCAGCAAGCACCCCGCCGAGGCCGCGCAGTTCCTCACCTGGCTGAACACCTCGACCGAGGCGCTCTCGCAGCTCAACGAGGTCGCGAACCTCTACCCGGCATCGAGCACCGGTGCCGAGCTGCCCGCGCTCACCAAGGGCCTGGAGTTCTACGGCAACCAGAAGATCTACGAGCAGTTCGCCGACGCCGCGAAGGACATCCAGCCCTTCACCTGGGGCCCGACGATGACGCAGACCTACGCGGACGTCTCGGACGGCTTCGGCAGCGCGGCTTCCGGCAACGGGACCCTGCTCGACGCGCTGAAGTCCGGTCAGACCAAGACGATCGCGGCGCTCGAGGCGCAGTCGATCCCGGTCAAGAAGTAACGCAGCCGGCACGAACGGGGACGGGCCCTGGAGGATCTGCTCACGCAGGTGCTCCGGGGCCCGTCCTCGTGTGGTCCGGCAGCTCGCCGCCGCGCGTCAGCTCCGGCCGCGGTTGCGTCGCCGCACGGCCTTCGGCGCCCGCCCCGCCATGAACGACCGCGCCGGGTCCACGACGAAGCCCTGCCGCAGCGCCTCGCGGCCGACGAGCATCCGGAAGCCCATCTGGTCGCGGTTGCTCAGCGTCACCTCGGCCATGACCGTCCGGCCGGCGAGCTCGATCGACATGAGCACGACGATCCGCTCCTGCGTGTGACCGCTCGAACTGCGGATCACCCGGCGGTCGTGGACGTCGCACTCGACCGTCTGCGGGTCGACGTCGGAGTCCTGCCAGGGGTGCACCGAGAACCGCACGCGGCCGCCGGGCAGCTCCTCGACGTCGAAGGCGTGCAGGGCGGAACTGCGGGCGCCGGTGTCGAGCTTGACCTTGATCCACGGGATGCCGATGTCCGGCAGCGCCGCCCACTCGCGCCAGCCCGCGACGATCGGCACACGGGACGCGGACTTCCCGCTGTCGGGGCGCTTCGCGGGCTCGGCCATGGCCCTATCTTGGCAGTGATGAAACTCGCCATCCTGTCGCGCGCTCCCCACGCGTACTCGACGCAGCGTCTCCGGACCGCTGCAGCCGAGCGCGGTCACACCGTCAAGGTGCTGAACACCCTCCGCTTCGCGATCGACCTGACCGGCGAGCAGCCGGACCTGCAGTACCGCGGCAAGCTGCTCTCCGACTACGACGCCGTCCTGCCGCGCATCGGCAACTCGATCACCTACTACGGCACCGCGGTGGTGCGGCAGTTCGAGCAGATGGACGTCTACACGCCGAACACGGCGAACGGCATCACGAACTCGCGCGACAAGCTCCGCGCCAACCAGATCCTGTCCCGCCACGACATCGGCATGCCCGCGACGACGTTCGTCAGCAGCCGTGCGGACGTCCGGGGCGCGATCGAACGGGTCGGTGGCGCCCCCGTGGTCATCAAGCTGCTCGAGGGCACGCAGGGCATCGGCGTGATCCTGGCCCCGGAGGCGAAGGTCGCCGAGTCCATCGTCGAGACCCTGCACTCCACCAAGCAGAACGTGCTCATCCAGAGCTTCATCTCGGAGAGCCGCGGCAAGGACATCCGCGCGCTGGTGGTGGGGGACCGGGTGGTCGCGGCGATGCGACGGTCGGCCTCGGGTGACGAGTTCCGGTCGAACGTGCACCGCGGCGGCACGGTCGAGCAGGTCACGCTGACGCCGGAGTACGAAGAGGCGGCGGTCCGCTCGGCGCAGATCATGGGCCTCCGGGTCGCGGGCGTCGACATGCTCGAGGGCAACGACGGACCGCTCGTCATGGAGGTCAACTCCTCCCCGGGCCTCGAAGGCATCGAACGCGCGACCGGGCTCGACGTCGCCGGCGCGATCATCGACTTCATCGCGAACCAGGTGGCATTCCCGGAGATCGACGTCCGCCAGCGCCTCAGCGTCTCGACCGGGTACGGCGTCGCGGAGCTGCTCGTGCACACCAACGCGGACCTGGTCGGCAAGACGATCAAGGACTCCGGGCTCTGGGACCGCGACATCACCGTGCTGACCCTGCACCGTGGGACGTCGGTCATCCCGAACCCCCGCAGCGGGGTCGTGCTCGAGCCCGGCGACCGTCTGCTCTGCTTCGGCAAGCTCGAGGAGATGCGGTCGATGATCCCGGACCGCCGTCGTCGTCGGACGAAGCTGCGGAAGCTGCCGAAGGACTCGCTGCCCGACAGCTGATCGGGTCCCTCCCACGCGTTCGTCCGCATGGCGCTGTCTTCCGGCGCAGTGCACCCGCGCGCCTCCGACGTCACGTAGCGTCCCGCCCAAGAAGAGAGTTCGTCTCGCGTTCCGCAGTCCGCGGGCCGTCCGGGCCCCGTGATCCCGGGGTCGGACAACGCCAGCGGACGGTGGGCGCCGTGAACAGGGAGCACGCCATGACGACGTACGAATCGAACCACGACGTGGAGCCGATCCACGTCACCACCTACCGCTCGGCCCGCAAGGCCGCCCGACGCGGATGGGCGGTCCCAACGGACATTCCCGTCCCGTCGCTGGACGACCTCTGGTGCTCCGGCGCCACGGAGCGCACGCGGCGACGATGACGGGCGGCGTGCGTCCCGGACGTCATCCGTGACGGCCGGGAGGCTGCACCCACCCCGTCAGGGAACCAACGGCCCCGAATCGGCCGCCCCCGAATCGGCCGGCCCCGGAACGGCCGGCCCCGGAACGACGAGCGTCGCGGCCGCCGGCTCGCGGATCGCCGCGAACACCACGTCGAGCGCCCGGTCGAGCTCCGGCAGCGTCACCGCGCCGTACCCGAGGACCACGCCCGGCCCGGAGCGTCCCCGCTCGACCTCGTAGTCCGCCAGGTCCGCCACGAGGACCCCGGATGACGCCACCCGGGCCACCACCTCGGTGCCGGTCGGAACGGCCGCACCGGTCGCCGGACCCGGCCACGTCAGGACCGCGTGCAGCCCACCGGTGAGGGCGCGAGCCTCCAGGCCGGGGACCCCGCTGTCCGTCAGCCGGCGCGCGATCTGCTCACGCCGGTGCGTGTAGTCCCGCCGGACCCGGCCGAGGTGCCGCCGGAACGCTCCGGTGCGGAGCAGGTGCGCCACCGCGACCTGCACGGGCTCCGCGACGACGGCCCCGCGGGCGGTCCTCGCGGCGACGACCGCGTCGTGCAGTGGTCCAGCCGCCCGGGGCAGCACGAGGTACGCGCAGCGCAGCCGCGGGTCGAGGGTCTTCGAGAACCCGCCGAGGTGCACGACCACCCCGTCGGTGTCGAGCGCCGCCAGCGCGGGAACGGGTGTGCCGCGGTGTCGGAACTCGGAGTCGTAGTCGTCCTCGACGACGACCATCCCGACGGACGCGGCACGGGCCAGGAGTGCCCGGCGCTGCCCGACCGGCATCACGGACCCGAGCGGGTACTGGTGCGTCGGCGAGACGACGACCGCGTCAGCCAAGGTCCCCGCGAGGACCGCCAGGTCGATGCCGTCCGGCCCGACCGGCACGGCGACCAGTTCCGCGCCCGCGCTCGTCAGCGCCCGGTGGCCCGAGCGGTAGCCGGGGTCCTCGACCGCGATGCGTGGCGGACGGCCGAGCCGGGCCCGGAGCGCCTCGACGAGCAGTGACAGCGCCTCCGAGGTCCCCGCAGCGACCACGACGTCGGACACCGCGGGCGTGAAGCCGCGCGCCAGCCCGAGCTGCACCACGACCTGCTCCCGCAGCGCCGGGAGGCCCAGCGGGTCCGACAGCCCGTTCCGGAGCGGTGCGTCGGCGGCCGCTCGCCACGCCGCTCGCCAGTCGCGAGGACTGATCGCGGTGACGGCGGGGATCCCCGGCCGGCAGTCGAGGACCGGCACCGGCACGTGCGCCGGCGCAGGCGCGTGCGCCGGTGTCGGTGCCGGCGCCGGCCGGGAGGCGCGCCCCACCCCCGCCTCGCTGCCCGCGCGCGCTACCGGGCCGCCCCCGACGTCCCCGGACCTGCCGCCAGCCGCACCCCCGACCACCCGGGCCGTCGCGCCGTGCCGCGTCCGGATGTAGCCCTCGCCGTCGAGCTGCTCGTACGCCGCCACCACCGTCCCGCGTGCCACCCCGAGCTCGACCGCCAGTGCACGCGTCGACGGCAGCGGGTCGTCCGTACCGAGTGTCCCCTCGTGCACCAGTCCGCGGATGCGTGCGACCACCGCGGCCACCTTGCTCGACTGGTCCATTCCAACGGCCCCGATCTGGTCTACGTGCTGATCCAGTGCTGACCCTAACGTCGGACCGTGCCCACCGACGAGACCCTGCCAGCCCTGCCAGCCCTGCCCGCCCTGACCGTGCGACGGCTCCGCGACCGCCAGCAGACCGACCCCGAGGCCCTCCGCCAGGTCCTCGCCGAGGGCTTCGTCGCCCACGTCGGCCTGGTCCGCGACGGCTTCCCGATCGTGCTGCCGTTCCTCTACGGCGTCGGCGACCTCGGCGCCGGCCCCGTCCTGCTGCTGCACGGCTCGACCGGCGGCGGCCTCTTCCTCGACGCCGGCGCGGCGGGCGTCCCCGTCTCGGCGACCATCACCCACCTCGACGGCATCGTCTTCGCCCGCTCGACCTTCGACAGCTCGGCGAACTACCGCAGCGCGATGATCGCCGGACGGGCGACCGTCGTGCCGGCCGAGCGACGGGCCGACGCACTCCGCCAGGTCTCGGACCACCTCATGCCCGGCCGCCGGGCCGAGGTGCGCGAGACGACCGCCAAGGAGGTCCGCCAGACCCAGGTCCTGCAACTCCCGCTCGACGCCGCCAGCGTCAAGGTCCGCGCCGCCGGTGTGGGGGAGTCGCCCGACGACGGCGAGGACCGCACCGTCTGGGCCGGCGTCCTGCCTGTCGCACTCCGGGCCGGTGCTCCGGTGCCCGGAGCGCTCGCCGCGGCCGCAGCGACACCGGTCGACGACGCCGTGGTCGCGCTCGCCGCCCGGCTTGACGCGGCCGCCGACGGACGGGAGGCCCGACTCGCCGCCGCCATGTGACGCCACTCGGCGAGTCTGTGACGGGCTGCAGGAACGAGGCCCGGTTCTCCAGGCGGGATCAGGTTCGTGACCAATACGTTATCTTCCCGAGCCGCCGCTCCAGAAGGACGGCTCGGACCCGGAAGGAACCATGGGACGCCACGCTCTGCCCGCCCTCGACGAAGCCCGTCGAGCCGCACCCGTCCCGCCGCCTGCCGCACCCCGCGCACGAGGCCGCCGCTCCGCCTCCGGTCCCGCCGTGGCCCGCACCACCTTCGTCGAGCACCAGCGCCCGGCCCGCGTGGTCGCCCTCGCTCCGGCTCGTCCGGTCCGACCGGCGACGAGCGCGTTCGTCTCGCGGAACGCCGCCATCCGGGCCGAGCGTGCCGCCGACCCGCGTCACATCCGCCGGGCCGCGAACGCCAAGCGTGCCGCGCTGCTCATCGCCCCGGCGCTCGCGATCACCTCGACCCTGTCGCTGTCGATCCCGGCCGAGGCCGCGACGGCCGCCCCCGCTCCGACGACCACCACCACGACGTCCCTGGCGCTGCAGACCTACACGGTCGCCCACGACGTCCAGGTGCCGATCGTCTCCTCCGACGGCGTGACGACGACCTCGATCGTGTCCTACCCGACCCTCGTGCTCCGCTTCGGCGTGACCGAGACCCAGGCGAAGTCGGCGCTGTCCGCTGCGCTCTCGGCCGGCGGCGACCGCGCCACCGTGCTCCAGACGGCGCTGCAGTACCTCGGCGACCCGTACGTCGAGGGCGGTGCCAGCCACGCGGGCATCGACTGCTCCGGGCTGACGATGGTGGCGTACCAGGCGGTCGGCATCCAGCTCGCCCACTACGTCCCGACGCAGGACGCCGTCGCCACGACCGTGCCCGAGTCCGAGGCGCTGCCCGGCGACATGGTCGTCTACGACAACGACGACCACGTCGGCCTGTACCTCGGCCAGGGACTCGTGCTGCAGGCACCGCACCCGGGCGAGGTCGTCGACATCGTCCCGATGTACCCCGCCGCGCACCACTTCGCACGCCTCCTGCCCGCCGGCGTCTGAGCCACGACCGCAGCGCACCGACCGGCCCCGCACCGCGACCTGACCCGCACCCGCGAGCAGGACCCGGGTCCGGCGGCTGGTGACCCGTGACGGGCCGGACCGGTGCGCCCGAGGGGTTGCGAGCCTCCCGTAAGCTGGAGTGATGGCCACCGACACCCGCACACCGTTCGAGGAGCAGCGCTCTGCCCGCCCGCAGGTGCGCCCGCGCACCGAAGGATGGCAGCAGGCGACCGGGACCGATGGTCGGCCGCTGCTGCAGTTCGCGTCCCCGAAGCGGGGCAAGCCGCCGGTGCACCTGGCGGACCTGACGGTGGACGAGCGCGAAGCCAAGGTGAAGGAACTCGGTCTGCCCGGGTTCCGCGCCAAGCAGCTCGCCACCCACTACTTCACGCACTACACGTCCGACCCGGCCAAGATGACGGACCTGCCGGCGGCCCAGCGCGACGAACTCGTCGCCGGGCTGCTGCCGCCCCTGCTCACCGAGACCCGTCGTCTCGAGACCGACAAGGGCGACACGATCAAGTTCCTCTGGAAGCTGCACGACGGTGCCCTGGTCGAGTCGGTGCTCATGCGGTACCCGGGGCGCATCACGCTCTGCGTCTCGTCGCAGGCCGGATGCGGCATGAACTGCCCCTTCTGCGCGACCGGGCAGGCGGGCTTGACCCGCAACATGTCGACGGCCGAGATCATCGACCAGATCGTGCAGGCCAACGCCGCGATCGCTGCCGGTGAGCTCGGGGGCGACCCGCGCAAGGGCGGGCAGGACCGTGTCGACGCCGAGCGGGTGACGAACATCGTGTTCATGGGCATGGGGGAGCCGCTCGCGAACTACAAGCGTGTGATGGACGCCGTGCGGTTGATGGTCGCTCCGCAGCCGAACGGCCTCGGGATGAGTGCCCGCGGCATCACCGTGTCGACCGTGGGCCTGGTGCCCGCGATGCTCAAGCTCGCCGACGAGGGGATCCCGCTCACCTTCGCGCTCTCGCTGCACGCGCCGGACGACGAACTGCGTGACGAGATGATCCCGGTGAACTCGAAGTGGAAGGCCGACGAAGCGATCGACGCCGCCCACAACTACTACGTCAAGACCGGGCGACGGGTGTCGATCGAGTACGCGCTCATCAAGGACATGAACGACCACGCCTGGCGCGCGGACCTGCTGGCGGAGAAGCTCAACAAGCGTGGCAAGGGCTGGGTGCACGTGAACCCCATCCCGCTGAACCCGACGCCCGGCTCCGTGTGGACCTCGTCCGAGGTGCACGTGCAGGACGAGTTCGTCCGGCGACTCAACGCTGCGGGCATCCCGACGACCCTCCGCGACACCCGCGGCAAGGAGATCGACGGCGCGTGCGGGCAGTTGGCCGCGGCCGACTGACGTCGGTCCACGGTCGTCCGTTCGACCACGCCGGTCGCGTCGACGACCGGTCTGCCGGGAGGCGCAGTGCGAGTCAGCACTGCGCCTCCCGTCGTTCCCGGGGCAGGCAGCGCAGCCGCCCATTCGGGCACACCGCCGCGACACGCCCGGGCGGCGTGCTGGCTTGGCGCTGCCGTTCACCCGTGCGTAAAGTAATCACTCGTTGCCGCTGAGGCGGAGAACGGAACGGCCGAGACACTGACCGGGTCACTGACCTGGAAGATGCAGTCTGGCTCCGATCTTCCCCGGGCAACGAACCAGCCTCTCTGGCGAGACACCATCTCGGTGTTGAGTGGGGAGTGCGTCTGGTCCTTGAGAACTCAACAGCGTGCACATTGTCAATGC
>NZ_JARUXD010000062.1:0-20899 GCF_030433875.1 Curtobacterium sp. PsM8
GGGGGGCCGCGCCGGGGGGGGGGGGGGGGGGGGCCGAGCCGGTGAGCTGGTCGGTCACTTGCTGCAGCCCGTGAGGCCGTTGATCGCCTGGCCGGCGCTCTTCGTGGCGTCGGCCACGGACTTGCCGCGGGTGATCTCGCCGATGAGCGGGACGTACGCGTCGGAGTCGACCTTCGTGGCGTTCGTCACGTGCGGCAGGTACAGGCGCGCATCCGGCACCTGGCTGGCGAAGACCGAGACCGTCGGGTCGGCGGTGAGCTTCGCGTCGTCGGACAGGTCGGTGCGGAGCGGCGGGAACCCGGTCTGCAGTGAGAACTTCTGCTGGGCGGTCTTGGACGTCCAGTAGGCCAGGAACTCCTGCGCCTGCTTCGGGTACTTCGTCTTCGCCGAGATCGACAGCGGGGCGATCGAGCCGAGCGTGCTCGACTTGCCGTCCACGCCGACGGGGACCTTCACGATGCCTAAGTCGATGCCGGCGTCCTCGTACCCGGAGGCTGCCCAGGGGCCGTTGATCTCCATCGCGGCCTTGCCGGCCGAGAACAGCGAGTCCGCCTCGGCGCCGGTGAGGCCGACGGGGCTGACCTTGTCCTTCGCGACCAGATCGGCCCAGGTCGACAGGCTCTTCTGCCCGGCGGACGTCTGGACGACACTGCAGCCCTTGCCGCTGACGATGTCGCCGCCCTCGAGCCACTGCAGGACCGGCCACATCTGGATGGTCTGGTTGTCGGCGAGCGCGATGCCGTACTTGCCGCCGGTGGTGAGCTTCTTCGCGTCCGCTGCCATCTCCTGGACGGTCTTCGGCGGATCGGTGATGCCGGCGTCCGCGAAGAGCTTCTTGTTGTAGTACAGGCTCAGCGTCGCGAAGTTGGCGGGGACGCCGTAGAGCTTCCCGTCGTAGGTGAACTCCTCGACCGTGCCGGGAGCGAACGAGCCGGTGTTGATCTTGCCGCTGCCCTGCCCCGTGTCGGTGATCGGCAGGACGGAGCGGGTCTTCACGTACTGGGCGACGGCGTTCGGGTCGGACGAGACCGCGGCGACGTCCGGGCCCTGGCCGGTGAGCCACGCCGACGGCAGCTTCTGCTGGATCGTGTCCCACGGCTGCACGGTCATTTCGACCGTGATGTCGGGGTGCGACTTCTCGAAGTCCTTGACGATGGTCGCGTAGCCCGGTCGGTCACCGCCGGTGAACCCGGTCCAGACCTTGAGGGTGGCGGGGCCGTCCTGGGCGGCACTGCCGCTGGCGGAACAACCGGTGAGGACCAGTGCCAGTGCTGCGGCACCGGAGACGACCGCGAGGGTCGTGCGTGCGTGCTTCATCGGGGAACGCTCCTTTGCGTTGCGGGTGCTGTGGGTCGTGCGGTGGTGCGGTGGTGCAGGGCCGTGCGGGTGGGTCGTGCTGCGGGTGTTCGGTGTTCGGTGTTCGGTGTTCGGTGTCGTTCTGGTCAGTGGGGCTCGGTGGGGTCAGTGGGAGTCGGTGTGGTCGGGGTCGCAGCCGCACGAGCCGCGGAGGACCACCTCGACGCCGAGCTCGGTGTGTGCGTGGCCGCCGGGGCGCCGGTCGACGAGGTCGAAGAGCCGCTCGGTGGCGATCCGCCCCATCTCCTCGGCCGGGACTCGGATCGTGGTGATGCCCGGGGTGGTGACGCGGGCGAACCCGAAGTCGTCGAACCCGACCACCGCGACCTCGCCCGGTACGTCGATGCCAGCCCGTCGGAGCACGGCGAGGCCACCGACGGCCATGTCGTCGTTGGCGAAGACGATGCCGTCGAACGGGAGCCGCTCGTCGCCGGTCCGCTGCCGGAGGACCTGCTCGACGGCGGACGCGCCGGACTCTTCGGCCAGGTCGCCCTCGATCACGGCGACGTCGGTCAGGCCGTGCTTCTCAGCGGCGCGGAGGAAGCCGTCGCGCCGGTCGATGCCGGTCTGGTGGTCGAGCGTCCCCGACACGTGCAGCAGACGGCGTCGGCCGTGCTCGGTCACCAGGTGCTCGACGAGCTGCTCGGTCGCCGAGACGTCGTCGATCCCGACGCTCACCGCGTCGGCGAGGTGCGGGTAGTTGCCGATGAGGACGACCGGCAGGCCGCTCGCGACAAGTGCCTCGACGTGGTGGTCGTCGATCGCGGCGCTGGTGACGATCGCGCCGTCGGCGGTCCGGGAACGCATGACCCGCTCGTAGGCGACGCCGCCGTTCGAGGTGTCCGCGTTGGTCGAGACGATGACCTGGGCGTCGTGGGCGTTCGCGGCCGTGGACATGCCGGTCAGGACGTGCATGAAGTACAGGTGGCCGAAGACGTGCGCGGACGAGTTCGGGACGACCAGGGCGACGGCGTCGGCACGCTGGCTGCGGAGGGCTCGGCCGGCGGAGCTCGGGACGTAGCCCAGGTCCTCAGCGGCCTGCTTGACCGCGGCGCGGGTCTTCTCGCTGATCCGCTCGTGGCCGGAGAGTGCCATGCTCGCGGCGGCGGAGGTGACGCCGACCTTCGCGGCGACGTCCTTCAGGGTGACGGACTTCGGCATGGGGTCGCCTCCTCGTCGGGAGCGTGGCCGGAGCCGACGCGCTTTATCGATTAACTCTGCGGTCATCCTGCACCTGCTTAATCGATGAAGCAAGCCCTTCCGACGTTTTCTGCGGTGTCGTTCGCGCCGACCCGGCGGACCGGTGGGCGTGACGGACGGGAGGCCCGGTGCCGGTCCGGCACCGAGCCTCCCGTCCGCGGTCCCCCGCGACTGGTGCCGGTCAGTTCAGCCGGAACACCTGCGGAGCCGCGCCGTTGCAGTCGTAGAGCTGCAGGGCGGTGCCGTTCGCGGTGTTGCCCGACGGGACGTCGAGGCACCGGCCCGACTGCGGGTTGAGCACCGAGCCGTTCGCCTGCGGGACCCACTGCTGCCCACCGACGCCGTTGCACGTGTACAGCTCGAGGTGCGTGCCGTTCGCGGTGGCGTTGCCGTCCAGGTCCAGGCACCGACCGAGCGTGCGGATGGTGTGGTCGCCCGCGTTGTACGCCCACTGCTGGTCGGTGGTCTGCTCGTCGGTCAGCAGGGTCTGACAGTCGAACACCTGCACCTGCTGGCCGTTCTGCTGCAGGTCGTTGCCGGCGACGTCGACACACTTGCCGCCGATGGTGCCGATCGGCACCGCCGCCACGAACTTCTGCGCCGCGTTGCCGGTGCAGTCGTACAGCTGCAGTGCCATGGCGTTCGCGGTGTTGCCCGACGGGACGTCCAGGCAGCGACCAGACTGCGGGTTCTTGATCGACCCGTCCGGCTGCACGATCCACTGCTGACCGCCGACCCCGTTGCAGTCGTAGAGCTCGACGCGGGTGCCGTTCGCCGTGCCGTTGCCGTTCGCGTCCAGGCAGCGCCCCAGCGTGCTGAGCGTGTGGGTGCCGTAGACGCTGCCCAGCCAGTGCTGGTCCGCGGCGAGCGCCTGGCAGTCGTACAGCTGCACGACGGCTCCGTTGCCGCCGACGTCGTCGCCGGCGACGTCGACGCACTTGCCACCGGGTGCGGTGATCGCTGCGCCCGGTCCGCCGCCGGTGGAGACACCCTGGTAGTTCTGCGCCACGATGTTCGCCTGCACGGCGGAGTCGGCCGCATCGGTCGAGTACCCGGTCGTCATGACGCCCTCGAAGAAGGACTGCGTGCCGCGGTTCGAGTTGTCACCGCCGGCGCCGAGGACGATCGAGCCCTCGAGCTTCATCGGCGTGTAGCCCTGGCCGTCCCCGTCCTTGTCCGTGGGCAGGGCACCCTCGTACCACTTCGACAGGGCGCCGGACTGCGCGTTCCCGCCCTTGAGCGCGAAGGCCGCGACGCCGTCGTTCTTCAGCAGCGCGGTGACGAACTTCGAGCTGTTGCCCGTGTTCGCGGTGTTGATCGCGGTCTTCCCCTCGTAGACGCCGTTCTCCAGGTCCGCCTGCACCCAGGGGCCGCGGCCGGCACTGCCCTTGCCGTTGAGCATCGACAGGTTCAGGGCGTCCATGTGGCCCTTGCCGGTGTCCTTCGACTGGGTCTCGACGTTGCCGAAGTCGGAGCAACAGCCGTGGTTGACGTTCGTGCCACTCGCGACCTCGTACATCGACTCGGGACTGGCTCCCCGAGCCGTTCCCTTGGCGACGGTGCTCGAGATCCGGTAGGCGACCTGCTGTGGCATGAAGACGCCGTACGCCTTGTGCCCGGCGACGGTGATCGGCAGCGCTGCCGCGTCGGCCGCGTGGTTGGCGGGGCCGGCGTCCCCGGCCCCGGCGACGGTGAGGTCGTTGTGGTTCGGCGACTGGTCGTAGATCTTCGGGATCGTGCAGGTGGTGCCGGAGCAGAACGTGTCCTGGGCCGCGGCGTTGGCGTACCCGCCGGCGGCGAGCAGGCCGACGTTGGTCGTTGCCCCGTCGGAGGCGCGCTGCACCTGGTAGAGCGGGCCGTTGTAGGACGCGTAGAGCGCTCGTGTCGAGCTGTAGGCGGCGACGCAGGACGTGCCTGCGCCGGAGTAGGTGTCGCATGGACCGTTGGTGGCAGCGGCAGCGCTGCCGGCACCGACCGTGGCGGAGACGAGGCTCCCGGTGATGAGGGCGAGTGCCCCGAGGACGGCGGCGACCGTGCGCCGCCTCCTGGAGATGGGCCTGGTGTGCATGGTGGTGGTTCCTTCCGAGCGTCGTTGTTCGGTGGATGGCCGATCGCTGTTTAAACGATTAACCAGAGCCATCGTACGCCGGAGGACGCGGGGGGTCGAGTGCGACTAGTGGCCAGACACCGGAACACGCACCGCGCTGATGCGCCCGGCGTGCGTCTCGGCGGTCGTCGCCGGGTCGTAGCTGTCCGCCGTCGCCAGGTACAGCGTCCGACCGTCCGGACCACCGAGGGCGCAGTCGATCGCACACCGACCGGGAGCGTCGATGCGGTCCGTGACCTCGCCGCCCTCGACGACGCGGAGGAACTCCCCCGTGTCGACCGAGCACACCCAGATCGCACCCTCGGCGTCGACCGTGCTGCCGTCCGGGGTGACACCCTCGGGCAGCGCGGCCCACTCGCGGCGCCCGGTCAGTGACCCGTCGGGCTCGATGTCGAACGCGGTGAGCTTCCCACCCCAGGTCTCACTGACCACCAGGGTGCGGGTGCCGGGCAGGACGTTGGCGCTGTTCGGGAAGACCAGCCCCTCGGCTGCCAGGCGGAACGAACCGTCCGGCTCGATGACGTAGAGCGGGCCGGGGCGCAGTTCCTCGCCGGCGTAGAGGTCGTAGCCGAACGCACCGATGTAGGTCCGGCCGGTCTCCGGGTCGACCACCAGGTCGTTGACGAGCGACGACTCGACCTGGGACAGGTCGGCGAACACGCTCGTGGTGCCGTCGGCCTCGACGGCCACGACCGTGCGCGACTCCATCGAGCTGACGATCAGACGACCGTCGGGCAACCAGCCGAGGCCGGAGGACTGCCCGGGGACCGTGGCCTCGAGCCGCGGGACGGCGTCCGTGCCGCCGTCCGGGTCGATCGAGAACACCTGACCGGTGTGCATGTCCGAGTACCAGAGCCGGCCCTCGTGCCAGCGGTTGCCCTCGGGGAAGCGGATGCCGGTGACGACGTCGGTCGCAGAGTCCAGGGTGATGTGCACGAGGCCCAGCATGCCAGCCACGCTCTGCCCGATCGCAGCATCCGTCCGGGTTCGATGTTGACAGTTAGAACTCGAACACTTAGAGTCCTCATCATGCAGGCACCGCACTTCGACACGCCCCTCCAGCTCATGCGCTGGATCGGCTGGGCGCAGCGCAAGGCCGCCGAGGAGTGGGTGCGGGAGCGCGAGCTGTCGCACGAACAGAGCTTCGTCCTCGGCTACCTGCAGCAGAACCCCGGCGCCATCCAACGCGACATCGCCGAGGTGAGCCGGACCAGTGCGGCCAGCGTGTCGAGCCTCCTGCAGGGGCTCGAGAAACGGGGCCTCATCGAACGACGGGCGGACGCCGACAACGCCCGGACGAAGCTCGTGTACGCCACCCCCGCCGGCATCGACCTGATCGCCGGCTTCGAGGACGCGATGCTCGCCCTCGACGACCGCTTGCTCGCCCCGCTCAGTCCGGACGAGCGCGCCACGCTCCGCGCCCTCCTGCTGAAGGTGACCGCCGAGCTGCCGGAACCCACCCGGTAACCGCACCCGCGCCTCCCGGCCGTCCGCCGGAAGCGCGAGCCTGCCGGGCGCGAGCCTGCCGGGCGCGAGCCTGCCCACGCGACGGCACCGCCGACGCGCTCCCCGTGATGCCGTGACGGCCCTGCCGTCGCGCCGTCCGCCATGCCGTGCCGACGTCCCGTCGGCGCGCGATCCGTGCTGCCCGGAAGGGAACCACCATGACGACCACCACACCCACCACCGCAGCGGAGAAGAACCGCTGGTACCTCTCCGCCGCCCCGATCCTCCGTACCCTCGTGCACCTGTGCGTGCCGATGGCCGCCGCGATGGTCGTCAGTGCCCTGTACAACGTCATCAACGCGGGGTTCATCGGCGCGCAGCACGACACCTCACTGCTGGCCGCGATCACGTTCGGCACCCCGTTGCTCGGGCTGGTGATGGCCGTCGGCGGGGTGTTCGGCGTCGGGGGCAGCTCGTTGATGTCGCGGCTGCTCGGCGCCTCCGAGCACGACCCCGCGAAGGCCGGCGAGATCAAGCACGTCGCCTCGTTCGCCGTCTGGGGCTCGGTCGTCACGGGCATCGTGCTCGGTGGCCTCGGACTGCTGTTCCTCGGGCCGCTCGTCGGGCTGCTCGGGGCGGACGCCGCCGCGGTCCCCGCCACCAGCGCCTACGTCAGCGTGATGCTCGCCTTCGTCCCGGTGCTGGCTGCGACCTTCTGCCTGGAGCAGATGGTCCGCGCCGAGGGAGCCGCCCGACAGGCGATGGTCGGGCTGATCCTGTCGACCGTCGGGAACCTGGTGTTCGACGTCCTGTTCATCCTGGTGCTGCACTGGGGCGTCGCCGGAGCCGCGCTCGCGGTCGGGCTGGCGAACCTCGTCAGCATCGTCTACTGGGTGCGCTGGCTCGGGACGCACAGCGAGAACGTCAGCCTGTCACTCCGCTGGTTCACGCTCCGCCGCTCGGTCCTCGGGCCCGTGTTCGGCATCGGCGTCAGCGAGCTGCTGCAGGCCGGGTTCCTCATCGTCACGACCCTGGTGCTCAACAACCTGGCCTCGCAGTACGGCGACGACCCCCTGGCCGCGATGGGCGTCGCCGTCCGCATCGCCCAGGTGCCGGAGTTCCTGGTGATGGGCGTCACGATCGGGGTCCTGCCGCTGCTGGCCTACGCGTACGGCAAGGGCGACCGGGAGCGACTGCGCTCCGCACTGCGGGCATCGGCACTGACGGTCGGGGCGATCGTGCTGCTGTTCTCCGGCACGGTGTTCGTCTTCCGCCAGCAGGTGTTCACCGTCTTCTCCTCGGACCACTCGGTGCTGGCGATCGGGCTGACGATCCTGGTCGCCCAGCTGGTCGCCACGGTGGTGAACGGGTTCACCGGGCTGTTCACGTCGCTGTTCCAGGCCGCGGGGCTGGCCACCCCGGCGATCGCGATGTCCGTGGCGCAGGGAGTGCTGTTCATCCCGATCGTCCTGCTCGGGAACCTCTGGTTCGGGCTCGCGGGCATCATCTGGGCGCTCACCGTCACCGAGGTGCTCGTGTTCGTCGCCGGGGTCGTCATCTGGCTCGCCGCTCGCGTGCGCATCGACCGCGGGATGGACGCCGGCAGCGCGGAGCGGGCGGAGGCGGTGCTCGCCGAGGCGGGGTGAGTGCGGGTGGTCGGGTGGTCGCGCAGTTCTCGCGTTCAGGCCCGAATGGGGAACGACGCATGCACGGCACGGACGCGGAGGAAGTCGAGTTCCTCCGCGTCCGGCCCGCGCTCGGTCGTGGAGTACACGACGAGTTCGACATCCGAATCAGGCACCGTGAGCACGTCGCAGTCGTGGCCGAGTCCGGACGGCCGGTCGGATCCGTTCCGATCCGAACCGGACCGAGCCGTCACGCGTCAGCTGTAGCAGGCGCGGTTGATCGCCACGAGGAAGGGGCCGTCCACGGTCCCACCCTCGCGCACGTACTCACCGATGGTCTGCATGGCGAGGTCGCGGCGCTCCGGCGCACGCTGCTGGACGGCACGCGCGAGCCAGGCCGGCACCTCGTCACGGCGACGATCGGTGCAGTACACCGGGGCGCCGGGCTGCTGACGCCAGGACTCTGCGAGGACACCCGCGTCGACGGCGTCGAACCCGGTGTCCTCGACGAGTGCCATCGCCACGGCTCGGTCCTCGTCTCGGTCGGCTGCGACCGGGATGGCGACGCGGTCGGGGGCACCCGGAGCCGCGGCCTTCGTGTCGAACGACTGCGAGATGATCGCGTTCCACGCCTTCGCGACGGGGCGACCGAACAGTTCGGAGACCCAGACGCTCTCCGGCTGCCCGTCGTCGAACGCCCGGACCGCGCCGTCCCGGTCCGGGTAGTGGTTCGAGGTGTCGATGACGACCGCGTCCGCCGGTGACCGCCGCACGAACGGCGCGATGTCGGCGTTGCGGCGCATCGGCACCGAGACGATGAGGACCTCGACGTCGCGGACCACCTCGGCAGCGGTGACCGCACGGGCTCCCGTCGACAGAGCCGCCGCGTCGATCGTCTCCGGCCCGCGCGAGTTCGCGATCGCCACGTCGTGACCCTGCCGGCTCAGTCGTCGGGCGATGGTCGATCCGATGGAGCCTGCTCCGATGATGCCGATCTTCATGTGTCTCCTCGTCGTGGTGGTTGTTCCTCCCATCGTCAACGTTGCCATTAGTGTGAAGGTCAAGTCGGCGGAGGAGCACGGATGCGGATCGGACAGCTCTCGGAGCGGACGGGTGTGCCCGCTCGCATGCTCCGGTACTACGAGGAGCAGGGGCTGATCACCCCGCGACGGCTCGACAACGGGTACCGCGTCTACGACGAACACCTGGTCGAGCGGGTCCTGAAGATCCGCGGTCTCATCGACTCCGGCATCCCCACTCGGATCGTGTCGGACATCCTGCCGTGCCTCGGACAGCCACAGACGATCGTCGTGCAGAACGCCGATCCCGCGCTCCACGACCTCCTGGCCGCGGAGCGGGACCGGATGAGCGAGAAGATCGAGTTCCTGACGAACAACCGCGATGCGATCTCCGGGTACCTGCAGGCGTTGGAACGGGCAGCCACTCCGCCGCCGGCCCAGGCCGGCTGAGTCGAGACCGCGACGGACGTGGCGGACTCGGGGCGTTCCTCCCGGGACAGGGCCGTCTCGAGGGCCGCGACCTGCGACGCCGAGAACCGCTTCGAGACCCGCTTGCCCGCCAGTCGGGCGAGGCGCGGGCCGATCACGATCGGTGGGATGAACCGCCCGAACACCAGTCGGGGTGGAACGTGGTCACGGGGTCGCCCTTCCGCCGAGGGCGTGCTCGATCCTCGAGATCGTCTGTCGCATCGCGTACTCGTCGTGGTTCTGCTGCTCATCGAGCATCCAGAGGTGCACCGTCGCAGGGCCGGCCTCTCGCGGTGCGAGGGAGATCGCGATGCCGTACAGATTGGTACTGCCGAGCGGCGTCGGAGCACTGAACACGTCGAAGCCGGTGACCTCCTGCCGCGTGGCGATCGGGACCCCCGGCCCGCTGCCCTCGTCCGGCCAGGCCGTGATGCCGTTCCGGTCGAAGCCGAGGTCGCACGGGAAGAACACCCGGAGCGCCGGACGCCACGCATCGAGCTCGTCGTAGGTCGTGTCCGTGGGGTGCGCGTTCACGAAGAACGTGCCCGGGCTCGTGTCACTCTTGCGCTGGAGTCGCTCCCGTCGTCGGCGGTTCGTCACCGTGATGACGAGACCGGCCGCGAACCCGACCGTGACGAGGCCGCCGAGCCGGAGCACCTGGAACAGCACCTCCATGTCCCCGGTGCCGACGAGGAGCGCAAGGACGATCGTCGCCACGCCGAAGAGGGCGGTGAACGTGGCGAGCAGGATCGTCGACGGTCGCATCCCTCGACGATGCCAGACGACCGTCGAGTCCGCCTCGGGTCAGCGGAGGACCAGAGCCGCACAGCCGCCGGCGAGACAAGCGCACACGACGGCGCCGACCAGGTCCAGTTGCCACCCGCCCGCCGTCAGCAGCAGACCCCCGACCAACGCAGCGACGAACGCCAGGACCCCGACCACCATCGATGCCCGGCGCACTGGATGTGCCGCGAGGTGCAGGTCGGCACGGTTCCTGACGAGCACGCCGACGCGGGCGACGCCAGCCGCGACGGCGACTCCGACCGGGATCGCGAGCGCCGAGACGGTGACCAGCAGGTCCCAACTGAAGGAGCGGGACCGGAACAGGCCGAGGCTGTACATCCCGACCGCGGAGACCGCGCCACCGAGGACGACCACGGCGGAGAGCACAGCTCGGTGCCGAAGACCTGATCCCGCGGGCGTCTCGGGTCCCGTCGCGTCCCCCGTGGCGATGGCTCCCGCGAAGCGCCTCCCGGCCTCGGGGTCTCCGTCTGATCGCCGCGGTCGAGGAGCGTCGGGAGGCTCGCTCCCACCCGGAGACGTCACTCGTTGGCCTCGTCCACGAGTGTCTTCAGGACGCTGCGATCGACCGGGCCCAGGATCCGCGCGCTGACGCGGCCCTGCTTGTCCAGCACGATCGTCGACGGCGTGGCGTTGGGCGCGTTCTCTCCCGCGAAGGCCAGCTGCACGGCGGCGTCCTCATCGATCAGCGTCGTGTAGGACACGTCGTGACTCTGGATGAACGCGCGGGCCGTCCCCGACGAGTCACGGACGTCGACCCCGAGGAAGGTCGCGCGCGCACCCTGCTGGTGACTCACGGCTTCGAGGTCAGCAGCCTCGAGTCGGCAGGGCGCGCAGGCGGCGAACCAGAAGTTGACGACGACGGCGTGGCCTCGGTGCTCGTCGGCCCGGACAACGTGCCCGTCGAGGTCCCGCGCCGAGAAGTCGACGGCCGGCCCGCGGTCCGCTGCCCGGAACTCGGTGACTGCGCCGTTGCCGGAGATGTAGTTCTTCGTGTCGCCGTTCCGGTACTGGCCGCTGAGCCCGTCGTGCTCTCCGGTGCACCCCGCGACGCTCATCGCGATGACCACGAGCAAGGCGAGCACCGGTCCACGACGAGTCCCCATGGCAGCAACCTAGTGCGCACCGCCCGCCTGCGCTCGTGATGCCCATCACGCCCTCGCTTCGACACCGCTGCCGCCGTAGGCTGCCGCTGACCGCACGTCGGGCAACGGAGGGAGCGACCATGCCACAAGTACTCGGCGCGATCGGACACTTCGTGCTCGTGACGCTGCGGACACTCGGCGGGGTGATCGGTGCCGTCTTCTCTGGTGGAGTCGTGCCGCCGCAGCACCCGGGTCGGCCCGCGCCGAAGCGGCGCGACGAGTACCGGCCGTGACCTCGTCGGCGGACGGGGACGCCGACTGTGAGTGGCCGCGCTGGACCTCGCGCAGCCGCCGTGGTCACCATCCCGGACAGTCGCCTCGGTGACCGGTGGGCTGGTCCCCGTTCTGCTCCTCTCCGGGTGGTGTCTGCTCAACACCTTCCGGTCCGCTTCCCGCCCAGATCGCCCCGAGGACGGATCCGTCTTGAGGCTCGATCCTCAGCGGCTACCGTGACTGTGCCAGCAGCCGTTCCGACACCTCCCAGAGCCGATCTGCCGCGGCAGGATCCAGCGCGTGCGGGAGGACCCCGTGGACGCCTCCCTGGATCGCGGCCACGACCTCCGCCGGGTGGCAGTCCTCGTAGTAACCGGGAGTCCCGACCCCCAGCTCAGCCCGGGTTGCGACGTAGACGCTGGTCGCCGCACCTTGCTCGACGGTCTTGGTGGGGTACCGCCGCTGCATGTCCGCGAGCACGGCCGGGTCCCAGTGGCGTTGCAGGTTGGTCCAGATGCCGCCGGGCATGACCGCTGATCCGGCGATCCCGTCGTCCTCCCACCGCCGGGTCGCCTCCAGGGCGAAGAGCACGTTGGCCGTCTTCGACTGCCCGTAGGCGAGCCCCGGGTCGTAGGGGTCGCTGTCGAAGAACAGGTCGTCGAAGCGGATAGCCGAGGATGCGTGCCCGCTGGAACTCAGCGACACGATCCTCGCGCCACCCGCCGAGCGCATCGCTGCGTGCAGACCTTGCGCGAGCGCGAAGTGGCCGAGGTGGTTGACAGCGAAGTGCATCTCCCAGCCATCCGGAGTGCGTTGCTCGGGCAGATCCATGACGCCGGCGTTGTTCACCAGCAGGTGGAGCGGCCCCGACCACGAGTCGGTGAAGGACCGGATGGATCCGACGTCGGCCAGGTCGACGAACGCCGCATGGACGGCATCATTCCCAGTGCTTGCACGGATGTCCGCCGCAACACGGTTCCCCGTCGTGACGTCGCGGACGGCGACGGTGACAGCTGCGCCCGCGGCAGCCAGGGCACGGGCCGTTTCCACACCGATACCCGATCCCGCACCGGTGACGACTGCGGTCCTGTTGCGGAGGTCGATTCCGTCGACGACCTCGAGGGCGGTCGACTCGGCACCGAACGGTCCTCGCAGATCCGACATCAGCCGAGCCGCGTGGAGGCGATTCCACCGTCGACGTCGATGGTCGAGCCGTGGAGGAACGAGGCCTCGTCCGAGACAGCGAACCGGACGGCGTAGGCGACATCGACGGGACGTACCGGGCGACCGGCGACGGTCACCGCAGTCATCGCCGCCAGCACGTCCTCGCTCTCAGCGTTGCCCGGAGTGCTCGTGGCTCCGGGCGCCACCGTGTTCACGTGGATCCCTCGAGGCCCGTACTCGGCCGCCCATGTGCGCGTCATCTGCTCGAGCGCCGCCTTCGACGCGGTGTACATGGCCCCGAAGGGCAGGCCGACTCGGGCCATCCACGATCCGATGTTGACGATCGATCCGCGGCCGCGCTCCGCCATGGCCGGCGCGAGGGCCGCCACGAGCACGTGCGGGGCACGGATGTTGATGCTGAGGACCGCGTCGAGGTCGTCGTCGGCGAGATCGGCGGTGGCGGTCGCCGGGTAGATCCCGGCGTTGTTCACCAGGATGTCGATCTGGCCGCCGGCGAGAGCCGAGGCTTCAGCGGCGAACCGGCGGACATCGGAGGCCGATGTCCCGAGATCAGCGACGAGCGGTGAGGCCTTGCCGCCCGCACGTTCGATCGTCGTGACGACAGCCTGCGTGCGCTCGGCATCGCGACCGTTGACGATGACATGGGCACCGGACGCGGCGAGTACTCGGGCGATCGCTTCCCCGATACCGCTGCTCGAGCCGGTGACGAGGGCGGTCTGACCGGAGAGTCGGTCATCGGGAGAAAGGGAGACGAGTTCATCCTCATTGGACTGCATGGTCCAGTCCTACCACGGACTGGACCGCCTGGTCCAACGAAGTACGATGGGCTCGTGCAAGGGGCCAACATCACGGAACGCGGTCGAGCTACTCGCCAGCGCATCATCGAGGCGACGGGTCGGGAGATCCTCGCGTCCGGCATCGGCGGCACCACTCTCGACACCGTCCGTGCGGCGACGCTCACGAGCAAGAGCCAGCTCTTCCATTACTTCCCCGGCGGCAAGGCCGAACTCGTCCGTGAAGTCGCCATCTGGGAGGGCGGCGAGCTCCTTGCCGCGCAGAAGCCGTACATCGACGACCTCTCGAGCTGGGAGTCGTGGCACGCCTGGCGCGACGCCCTGGTCGACTACTACATCGGTCTCGGCCGATGGGCGTGCCCCATCGGTTCGATGGCGACGCAGGCAGCCATGACGGATCCCGAACTGGCTCAGGTCATCACCGACAGCATGACGAACTGGCGGCTGTCGCTCGCCTCGGGTGTTGCCAAGATGCAGAGCACCGGCGAGGTTGAATCCGATGCCGACCCGCAACGGATCGCCGTCGCCATCCTCGCCGCCCTGCAAGGGGGTCTCATCCTGAGCCAGCCGGAGAAGTCGTCCTGGCCCCTCGAAGCCGCCATCGACGCCGCGCTCGACGTCCTGCACAAGGTCGCCCACAAGAGCTGAACGCGTGTGCTCCGTTGGCGGAAACCGTCGCGGATCCTGGTGAAGGGGTGCATCGGTACGTCGCAACGCTGCGCCTCCGAGCGCCTGATCCACCCGTGTCACCACCCGCCTCACCACCCTGGGATGGTGGAGCCAGGCTCAGCCGAAGATGAACATCGAAGCATGGAAAGAACACAGATCATCGAGATCGTCGTCGTCATCGCCCTCATGGCTTTCTCCGTCTACAAGCAGACCCAGCGGAGCGAAGTGAAGAGGGGAATGGGCGTGTTCCTGATCGCGATCGTCTACGCAGCCATCGGAGCCGTGACGGGCGGTCTTGCAGTGCCGACCGGAGGCGCCGCGTGGCTGCTCCTGGGGTCCGGTGCCGTGCTCAGCTTGATCGTGGGCCTGGCGCGTGGATACCTCACCCGTGTCTGGATCGACGCGGACGGGCATCGGATGAGCCAGGGCACCGCATTGACCGTCGGGTTGTTCATCGCATTGGTCGCATCGAAGGTGGGCCTCACCGTCTTCGCCGGGTACCACGGCTACCAGAGCGCGTCCGGCTTCGGCCAGGTGCTCGTCGTCGTCGCTGTGATGATCGCCGTGCAGGAGTACATCGTGCGCCGGCGCGCGTTCACCCTCCAGCCAGCGTCTGTGCCTGCCACGGTCTGACCCTCCGAGAGAGCGCGACTCCACCCTTCGGAGACGTTCTCCGCGTGGATGATGCGCGCGGTCTGCGCTACCGGGCGAGCTCGTCCTCCACGAGCCCCGGTCTGGCGAGGGTGATCGCCGGGACGATGGCGAGCAGGGCGATCGCGATCAGGAACAGCAGTGGCAGGGTCCACGTACCCGAGACGTCGTGGAGGAGGCCGACGAGCAGCGGGCCGAGGGCACCGAGCGCGTACGCGATCCCCTGGGCGAAGCCACTGAGTGCGACGGTGCCGGCCGCGGTGCCGGTGCGGGCGTTGATGAGCACGAGGCAGACCGGGAAGAGGATCGATCCCAGGCCGACGAGCAGCACCCAGAGCAGCGTCAGCGGTGTGGGCACGACGAGCAGGCCGAGGTAACCGAGCACGAAGCTGACGACGCCGACCGCGATCAGCCAGCCGACGTTGCGGAACCGTGCGACGAGGAGCGGTGCGAGGAGCGCGCCGGGCACGCTGACGAGGCCGGTGACAGCGAGCAGCACCCCACCCTCGGTCGGCGTCGTGCCCGCGAGGTCCCCGAGCATGTCGGGCAGCCACGCGAAGCTGGCGTAGGTCAGGATCGTGCTGGTCGAGAACGCCAGGGCGATCGACAGGGCCACACGAGACCGCCACAAGCCGATGACGACCGATGGGGACGCGACGTCAACGGTGACCGTGTCCGCCGCCCGCTGGCGTCGTTCTCGCACGATGACGACGACCCACGGGACGAGCGCGCCCACTGAGGTCAGGGACCAGATGCCGAGGGAGAACCGCCAGCCGGCCTGCTCCGCCAAGGGGGCTGCGAGGGCGGCGGGTACGGCCGTGCTCACGCCGACGACGCAGGCGTACACCGCGGTCAGCAGCGCAACCCGGTCCGGGAAGTACCGACGGACGATCGAGGGCAGGAGTACGTTCCCGATCCCCGTGCCGGCGAACGCGATGACACTGCCGATGATCAGGACCGCGATCCCCGGAGAGAACGCTCGAAGGAGGTGACCAGCGGTGATGAGCAGCGATGCAAGGACGATGCCGCGGTCGAGACCGAGTCCTCGGGCGATCCGCGGCGCGATGAACCCGGAGGCCGCGAAGAGGAGGGGCGGCAGGGTCCCGAGCCAACCGACGTCGAGGTCGGAGAGCGGGATGTCCGTCCGGATGTCGCCGAGGATCGGCGACACCGCGGCGACCGCCTGACGCAGGGAGAAGGCAACGAGCACGATCCCCAGCAGCGCGGCCGTCCGTCCCGCCCACAGCGGAAGACGACGAGGATCGGGCACCATGCGATCCTATGATCGGCAGCGGCCGCGGACAGCCGCCCGCTCAGCGTGATGGATGACCGAACTCAGGCGCCCAGATACCCTCGAACCTCACCCGCTCAGTGTGCTCAGCTCCCCCTCCGATCCCTGGACGATCGCGGACGCGGCGGCGACGAGCTGCGCGTTGGACACCGCCGGTGAACCATCCTCGAGCACGAGGGTGTCCTCGAGCCCGGTCCTGATGCTGTGCCCATTGCTCACCGCACGTCGCATGATCGTCCAGGACGCTGGTCCGACACCGTGATGCAGCTACGGCAGGCGCACTCCTGCCGGTCGGAGTTCGGATTCCATCTCTTCTGCGAGGGCCACCGCGTCTTCCGGGACGGGTTCCAGCGGTTCGACCACCAGCCGGGCGAAGCGCGACCAGGACCCGCGGCGCAGGAAGGTGCGGACATCGTCGACGCTCAGGACACACGCTTCGATCCCGACGCCTCGTGCTGAGAGGAGAGCGCTCACGTCGTCGATGCCCTCCTCCCCCTGATTCGCAGCGATGAGATCTGGCAGCACCGTCCATCCGTCGACGAGGCGAAGACGATGAGCGGGGTCGGAAATGATGGAAGCGAAGGTCGTCACGTTGATCGGGACGCCCGGACACGCCGCGCGGACCGCCGTGAGCATCCGGCCCACCGGCTCAGCTTCGAGAGTCTCCTCACCCTGCTCGTCGAACGCATGCAGGTGCAGGAGGGTCGCCCCGGCCTCGACACAGGCCGCCGCGTCTGCTGCGATCTCCTCGGCGGTCTTCGGCATCGCTGGATGGTCGACATCACCATTGGCGGCTGCTTGCAGATCAGTCATGACAGTGACGTTACGACACTCGTTCATCACCGCCCCCGGACCGGTTCGACTGCCCCGACCCGTCTCCGGTACCGGCGCACCGCGCCAGCGGGGTGACGGCCCGGCCTGGAGGGACGGTGCCAGCTGGCACCGGGCCTCCCGTCCGTCAGCGGCGGCGTTCTCAAGCCGCAGCGGACAGCTCTCCGCAGCCCGCTCGGTCACCGGATGCCGCCTCCGGCGGCGCCGTGACGCTCAGAGCCATCCGTTCTCCTGCGCGATGCCCGCAGCCTCGATGCGGGATCGCGCCCCGACCTTCGCGATCGCCGAGGACAGGTAGTTGCGCACCGTACCCGGCGCGAGGAACAGATCGTCGGCGACCTCCTTCAGTGGAGCGCCGTCCTTCGCCGCCCGGAGTGCCTCGCGCTCACGATCCGTCAGCGGGTTCGGCGGTGACATGAGCGCGGCGAGGGCGAGCGCGCTGTCGACCACCCGCTCCCCTGCCCGCACCTTGTGGATCGCATCAACGACCTCGTCCACGTCGGAGTCCTTCACGAGGAAACCGCTCACATGGGCGGCGAGCGACTGCGTCAACAGGCCTGGCCGCGCGAACGTGGTCAGCATGACGACCTTGCACGTCGGCTGGTCGCGGTGGATCTGCGCAGCCACGTCGAGACCGGAGCGGCGGGGCATCTCGACGTCGAGAAGTGCCACGTCCGGCCGCTGCTCGACCACGAGCTGCCACGCCGCGTCGCCGTCGTGTGCGACACCCACGACGTCGATGCAGGGATCCATGGCGAGCAACGACGCGAGTGCATCGGCGATCAGCGTCTGGTCGTCGGCGATGACGACTTTGATTGGCGTGCTGGTCTCAGCGGACATGATCTGCGGCTTCCTCCGTCGTCAGTGGGATGCGAACCGTGAGCGTGAACGAGTCGTCGGACGGTTCCAGCATGAGCGTTCCACCGATTCGCTCCACCCGGGTACGCATCCCGGCGATGCCGGCTCCGCCGCCAGGGACGTCCAACGAGCTTCCTGGCCGGACACCGTCGTTGACCAGGACGAACTCGACCGCACCGACGGCGGCCTTGTGCTCGCGGATCACGATGTTCGCCGACCGAGCGGAACTGTGCCGGAGGACGTTCGTCGCACCTTCACGCAGCACCCAGCCGAGGGCATCTGCGATCGGAGCATGCTCGCGGAGCACCGTCATCGCCTCGGGTTGCAGATGCAGTTGCACGCCCACGTTCGCCGCCCGCAACGTCGACGGGACCGATTCGAGCATGGTGAACACGTCGAAGGACCGATAGTCGGCGATGGTGCGTCGTACGTCCCCCGAGGCCTCGCGCACCGAGGACTCGATGGATCGCAGCGACTGGAGGAGATCGGGGATGCGATCGTCCTCGATCCCAGCGGCTTGCGCGCGGACGAGCCGGACCTGGACGAGCACCGCCATGAGCGAGTGGCCGATCGAATCGTGCAGATCACGTGCGATGCGACTGCGCTCGGAGAGCACCGCGAGCGCCCTGAGCTCTTCCTGCTGGCGTCGCACGAGGTCGGTCAGGTCGAGGAACTCCACGAGCGCGATCATCCCCAGTCCGATGACGACCGGGATCACGAGGTCGAGGAGCTTGCCACCCATCGCGCCCTCGCGGAGGACGCCCAGGAAGGAGATGCCACCGGCCGTCCCGATCACGATGAGCGCCGGTCGCCGGGAGAGCACCCACGCGGCCGCAGTCGTCGCGAACACTGCGACGACGCCCCAACCGGGTCCGAGCAGGGCGTCGATGACGATGGCCGCCACAGTGAGGGTCCCCACGCCCAACCACCGCTGGACTCGGTTGAGCGAGGTTCGGAGCACGAGCACTGCCCACAGCGCGCCCATGGCGACGATCGTGATGACTTCGACGACGACGCCTCCGGTCGGACCAGAGGTGACGAACGTCAGGGGGATCAGCAGCCAGGGCAGGCCGAAGAGCACGACGCGCCGCGCGATGCGGTCACGCCGTGCTCCCCTTGCCGGTGCGTGGTGGCGGTCGGTCCCGTCGGATGCTCCTGCCGCGCTGGACCTGCGTGAACCGGCCGTCTCAGGACTCACCGCGTCGCCACCGCAGAGCGCCGGTACGCGAGCAGAGCAGGCACGATGAAGGCGACCGCCCAGGCACAGAACACGAGGACGGCCTCGACGATGTGCACAGGGGACCCCGACACCAGGCCCGACCCGGTGTGCGCGATCTGGTACGACGGCGTCAGTTCGGTCACGGCGCCGAGCCAGTCGGGCATGGACTCTCGCGGCATCCACAGACCGCCCACGATGGCGAAGAACATCAGGCCGATCATGCTCGCGGCGTACGCGGTCTCTCCGGTCGTGACGAGACCGATGACCGTTCCGAGCGCGGCGAACGCCACCGACCCGAGGATGACGATCCCGAGCGCGGCGAGCAACAGCAGTGCGTTCACACGGACGCCGTTGATGAGGACGCCCGAGGCGAAGACCGCGAGGACGGCGGGCACTCCGACGCCGATGGCTGCGAGGATCTTGCCGCCGACGATGTCGATCGGGCGCAGCGGCGTGAGCGTGAGGTACGAGAACCATCCGCTGCTGCGTTCCTGCGCCAGACGGTTCCCGGCTGTGGAGAGGCACGCCGACACGGTCGCGAACGCTGCCATGTCCATCATGTAGGCAGTGGCGAAGGTCTGCAGCTCGGCAGCCGAGTAGCGCGCCGCGTCGAGCTGGACGAAGGCGACGTTGATGAGCACCGGGAAGAGCAGCGTCATCACGAGGAACCGCGGGTTGCGCAGGGTCCGCAGCAGTTCGAACCGGGTGTACGAGAGCATCAGCGGATTCCGTTCTCCGTGGCGGCGAGCGCGCTTGCGTCGTCGTCGATGACCGCGAGGTAGGCGCTGTCGAGCGATGCCTCCGTGACCGAGATGTCGACAGCCGACGGTACCGATCCGATGAGTTCCCGCAGCGTCCGATCGGGATGATCGGTGTGCAGGATCTGCACGTCCTCACCGGGTTCGAAGTCGAGGACGGCAGAGAGGTGCTCGAGGAAGTCCAGGTCGGGTTCACCTGACCAGCGGAACCGTACCGTCGGCGTACCCGCTCGGCGTCGGAGGTCATCAGGGGTCTCATCTGCGAGGATCCGACCGTTGCCCACCACGATGACCCGGTCAGCGGCAGCGTCCACCTCAGCCATGTGGTGGGTGGTGAAGAACACGGTTGCACCACGTTCGACCGCGGCGGCGCGGACGGTGGCCCAGAAGCTGTGCCGAGTCGCGACGTCCATCTCGTTGGTCGGCTCGTCGAGCACCAGCAGTCGCGACCGCCCGATGAGCGTGAGCGCGAACCGGACCCGCTGCCGCTCGCCGCCGGAGAGCTTCTCGACCCGACGCCGCGCCAACGATCGGAGGCCGGCGGCGGCGAGCGCTTCGTCCACCGACATGGGGTTCCGGTACTGGCGACCGATGAAGGCGACGAGGTCCCGCACGGTGACGAACTCCGCGATGCCCGACGACTGCAGCATCGTACCGATGTCCCCGTGCCGCAGGGCTTCCCGTGGAGCGCGGTCGAAGATCCGAACCGCGCCGGAGTCGGGGACGTTCAGCCCGATCAACAGGCTGACCAGCGTCGATTTTCCCGCCCCGTTGGGACCGAGAAGAGCAACGACCGTGCCGGGTTCGACGGTGAACGACACGTCGCGAAGTGCAGGCTCAGTTGCCTGGGGGTACCGGAACCCGACCCCGTCGACGGTGACCGCCGGGGTGCTCCCGACGGTTCGGGACGCGCCCGACGGCTCGGTCGCACGGTCGTCCGTCGTTGCAGGCCGAGCGCTCTTCGTGGATCGCATGATGCCTCTTCTCCCTCCGGCTCGACCGTGTCGGCCGCCGCTCATCCGATCGGGAGCGGTGCGGCGGTCTTCGAACCGTAGGGCAAGCGTAGGAATGCACCGCAGGCCGCCCCAGTGCCGGATGTCGCCGACTCGATGTGACTGTTGTCACGAGGTCGTCGCGCGAACACGTCGGTCGAACCTGCACGACCCAGAACAACGAAGAGGGGGGGGGGGGGGGGGGGGGCGCGGGGCGGGGGGGGGGGGGGGGGGGGGGGGGGGGGGGGCGGGGGGGGGGGGGGGGGGGGGG
>NZ_JARUXD010000063.1:0-20141 GCF_030433875.1 Curtobacterium sp. PsM8
GAACCGGGGGATCCCCCGGTTCGGACGGGCTTCTGTTGTGCGGCGCCTGCTGACGCCAGCGACGGCGGTCCGGTCGCCCGGCGGCCCGGCGGCCGGCGCGGCCGCCGCCGCCGGCGCCGCCGGCCCGCCCCGGCCTACGCCAGCAGCACGCTCCAGCTCCGCGCACTCGGCCACAGCTGGTGCTCCGGCAGGACGTCGAGCCCACACGCCCGGCTGCCGAGCCCGTGCTGCGCGTCGTCGAGGTACAGGTACAGCGCGTCCGGCTCCGGCAGCTCGTGCGGGTGCCCGGCACGCCCGACCTGCTGCGCGGTCCACGGCGTCAGGGTGAACCCGGCGCGGTGCCCCGAGCCCGGCGCCGGCACGGTCGTGACCGCGAAGGGCCCCACCGACAGCGACCGCAGCGAGGGACGGTGCCCGGTCTCCTGCGGCATCGAGTAGCGCGTGGTCATCGCCGAGACCGGAGCCTCGAACCGTCCGACGCGGGCCGCGTGCGACGAGTCCGCGTAGGACTCGTCCGGCCCGGTCCCGAACCACGAGGCCGTCTCGGACAGCAGCGCGGCGGGCAGGTCGATCCGCACGCCGACCCGCGGCCAGGTGACGTCCCAGCCGCCGAACGGCACGGCGTTGGTCCGCAGCAGCAGTCCGGCGTCGGTCAGGGTCCACCGGTGCGTGACCTCGACCCCGGCCCCGCTGTTCGCCGCCCCGACCCGGACCCGCTGCACGAGTCCGTCGTCGGTCCGGTCCACGGACACCAGCCGGTGGGTCAGCCGGTCGAGACCACGGGCCTCCCACTTCGACGCCGACGAGGGTGCCGTCGGGTCGCCGACACCGTGCGTCAGCTCCGGATCAGCGGTCTCGTACCCGCCCTGGGAGGCGCCACGGTCGTTGTCCGTCGGTGCCCGCCACAGCTCGAGGCGGGGCCCGGCCACCGCGTGGCCCTTGAGCGTCGCCAGGTCACCGCGTGCCGTGAACGTCGCGTCACCGAGACGGTCGCCCTGCCACCCCACTCGGGAGGCCCGCACCACCTCGGCCGCCCGGCTCGCCACGAGCGTCTGGGAGCGTGCGACCACGTGCCCGGTGTCCGCCCATGCGGTCGGCCCGGCGAGCTCCGCGACGACGTCGAGCCACAGCTCGTCGCCCGGCGCCAGGGAGTCCGCATCCGCCCGCGCTGCCGCGAGCACCTCGTCGGGCACCGGCACCGTGGCGGACTGCCGCGCGGCGACGATCCCGGGCGCGAACCGTCCGGACGCCTCGACGACGCCGTTCCGGCTGAGGGTCCAGCAGAACCGCAGTCCCGCGGTCGACGCCGAGTGGTACCGGTTCTCGACCAGGACGGTCCCGCCGCCGGCGATGCTCGAGCCGCCGAGGGGCGAGACGGACAGGCGGACCGGGGCGACGACGGCCGCGAACTCCGCCAGGCCCGGGGTCGGGGTGTCGTCGGGCAGGACCAGGCCGTCCATCACGAAGTTGCCGTCGTGCACGACCTCGTGGAAGTCGCCGCCGTACGCGTGGTACTGGGTGCCGTCGGGCGTGTGGGCCAGGAGTCCGTGGTCACGCCACTCCCACACGAAGCCGCCGTGCAGCCGGGGGTAGCGGTCGACCAGGGCCTCGTACTCGGCGATCTGCCCGGGGCCGTTGCCCATCGCGTGCACGTACTCGCAGTGCAGGAACGGCTTCGACCGCTGCCGTGCGGCCTCGGCGGGACCGCAGCCGAGCAGGGGAGTGGCCGCACCGCCGCCGATCGACTCGGTCTCCTGCAGCGTCGGGTACATCCGCGAGTACACGTCGGTGTACTCGCCCGTGTAGTCGCCCTCGTAGTGCACCGGACGCTCGGGGTCGCGGGCGTGCACCCACTGGGACATCGCGGCGAGGTTCCGGCCGGTGCCGGACTCGTTGCCGAGCGACCACATCACGATCGACGGGTGGTTCTTGTCGCGCTCGACGGTGCGGGCGATGCGGTCGAGGTACGCGTCCTCCCAGGCGGGGTCGTCGGAGGGGTTGCCCTGCCAGCCCTGGAACTCGAAGCCGTGCGTCTCGAGGTCGCACTCCAGGATCACCCAGAAGCCGAGTTCGTCGGCCAGGTCGAGCACGCGCGGGTGCGGCGGGTAGTGCGAGGTGCGTATCGCGTTGACGTTCGACCGCTTCATGAGCGCCATGTCCGCGCGGGCGTGGGCCTCGTCGAACACCCGGCCGCGGACCGGGTGCGTCTCGTGCCGGTTGACACCGTGGAACACGACGCGCTCGCCGTTGACCAGGAACCGGTCGCCGACGATCTGCACGGTCCGGAACCCCAGTCGGAGCGACACGGTCTCCCCGGCAGCGCCGCTGCCCGACGTCACCGTCGCGTCGTACAGCCGCGGCAGCTCAGCGCTCCACGGTTCGACGCCCTCGACCGTGATCGGGGCGACGTCGTCCGCGGAGTCCCACACCACGGACACGCCGAGCTCCGGGACGGCGAAGCGCACCGGGAACACCGCGTCGAGCGTCGGCACCGAGATCGTGCCCGTCCCGGTCGAGGGCCGGCCTGACGCAGCGGTGCCGGCGGAGGCCGCGTCGCCGAGCGTCGCGGTCCACCCGGCGCGGACGAACACGTCGTCGATCGGGGCGGCCGGACGGGCGAGCAGGGTGACGTCCCGGAAGATGCCGGGCAGCCACCACTGGTCCTGGTCCTCCAGGTACGAGGCCGCCGACCACTGGTGCACGCGGACCCGCAGCTCGTTCGACCCCGGTCGGAGCATCGACGTCACGTCGAACTCGGTGGCGAGCCGGGACCCGGTCGACCACCCGACGAGCTCCCCGTTCACCCACACCCGGTAGTGGGACTCCACCCCGTCGAAGCGGAGCAGCACCTGTGCGGCCCCGTCGAACGAGTCCGGCAGCGTGAAGGTCCGACGGTGGTCGCCGGTCGGGTTCTCGTCCGGCGGGTGCGGCGGGTCGACCGGGAACGGGTACTGCACGTTGGTGTAGCTCGGCGCACCGTGACCGTGCAGGACCCAGTGCGACGGCACCGGGAGTGACCCCCACCCGTCCGGGTCCTCGAACCCGGGGGCGTCCGCCACCGGGGACCACCGGAAGTCCCAGTCGCCGTTGAGCGACAGCGACGGAGCGTCGGTGTGCAACCAGGCACGTGGTGCCCGGCGTGACGCGGATCCCGGTGTGGTCGAGTGCAGGTCGTCGAGTGCGGCAGAGGTCAACCCTTGACCGATCCTTCCGTGAGGCCCCCGCGCCAGAAGCGCTGCAGGACGATGATGGCGATGACGAGCGGGATGACCGAGACGAGCACCCCACCCGTGGTGAGCTGGTAGAACTCGGGCAACCGGTCCACCTGGGCTCGCCAGTTGTTCAGTCCCAGTGTGATCGGGTACAGCTTCTGGTCTGCCAGCATGATGAGCGGCAGGAAGAAGTTGTTCCAGATCCCGACCAGCTGGAACAGGAACACGGTGACGAGCGCGGGGGTCAGCTGGCGCAGCGCGATGGTGTGGAAGATCCGCAGTTCACTCGCCCCGTCGAGCCGTGCGGACTCCATCAGCGCCGTGTCGATCGACGCCGAGGCGTACACCCGGCACAGGAACAGCCCGAACGGCGAGACCAGGCTCGGGATGAGCACGCTCCAGTACGTGTCGGTCAGGCCCATCGTCGAGAACAGCAGGAACAGCGGCAGTGCGGTCGCCGTGCCGGGCACGAGGACGCCGCCGAGGATCGTGCCGAACACGAGCTGCCGGCCGCGGAACTCGTACTTCGCCAGGGCGTACCCGCCGGCCGCGGCGAAGTAGGTCGCCAGGACCGCGCCGACGCCGGAGTACAGGACGCTGTTCGCGATCCAGCGGACGAAGATGCCGCCGTCGTAGGTGAACACCGCCTGGATGTTGCTGAACAGGGCGAAGTCGCCGCCGAACCAGAACCCGTTCGTGGCGAACAGGGCGCCGGTCGTCTTCGTCGCGGCGATCACGACCCAGTACAGCGGCACCAGGAAGTACAGTGCGACGACGACCAGGATCCCGGTCACCACGATCTGCGACCGCGGCGAGCGATCGAGCTTGCGGCGCTGGTGCGCGGTGATCGACGTGGTGTCGACCGGCACCGCGGTCTTCGCCGTGGCTGGCGCTTCGACGGCTTCGCTGGTCATCGTTCAGTCCCTTCGGTCGTCGCGACACGACCGGCCGGGAGGCTGCGGTCGGCTTGTGTGGTGACCGTGCTGCCCGCCGCAGCGCGCGTCTGGAGCGCGCGCCGAGCCTCCAGGCCGCCCTTGCGGGCCCGCTTGCGCTGGTCGCGCTCGTCCTTCGGCCGCCGGTTCGTCAGCGCCAGGAACGTGAACGACAGGACGAACGCGGCCAACGCGATGATCACGGCCTGCGCGCTCGCGACGCCGTACTCGTTGAAGGCGAACGCGTTCGTGTACGCGGCGTAGTTCGGCGTGTACTCGGTGTCGATGGCGGGGGCGACCGTCGACAGGATCTGCGGCTCGGCGAAGAGCTGCAGCGTGCCGATGATCGAGAACACCGTCGTCAGCACCAGGGCCGGCGCGATGAGCGGGATCTGGATCCGCCACGCGACCTGGAACGGGCCGGCGCCGTCCATCTTCGCGGCCTCGTAGACCTCGCCGGGGATCGACTTCAGCTGCGCGACGATGATGAGCATGTTGTAGCCGGTGTAGGTCCACGTGACGATGTTCGCGATCGACCAGAGCACGCTGTTCGCGCCGAGGAAGTCCGGCTGCAGCCCCATCGACTGCAGCAGTGACACGATCGGCGACAGCCCAGGGACGTACAGGAACGACCAGAGGATCGTCGCGATGACGCCGGGGACGCCGTACGGCATGAAGTAGATGGCCCGGAAGAAGCCCGGCCAGCGGGCGCTCGCCGACTCGAGCAGCAGCGCCAGGATCGTGCAGGCGATGATCATCACCGGCACCTGGACGATGCCGAACAGCAGCATCCGGCCGATCGAGGCGACGAAGCCGTTGTCGTTCAGCGCCGTGACGTAGTTGTCGAAGCCGGCGAACCGGCCGGTGACGCCGTCCTCGCCGAACAGGCCCTTCCGGTCGACGGTGGTGAAGCTCTGGAACAGCGCACTGATGATCGGGATGACGAACGTCAGCGCGAAGAGCGCCAGGAACGGTGCGAGCAGGATCCACGGCGCACGCTTCTGCGCGCGGGTGGCCTTGGTGCTCGTGCGGAAGGCGGGGGGTGTCTGCTGCGTGGTCATCGTGCCGTCCTGACGCTGAGGCCCTTTTCCTTGAAGGACTGCACGATCTCGGCCTGGGCGAGCTCGACGGCGTCCGAGAGCTTCAGCTTGCCGGTGATCTTGCGGCGGAACTGGTCCTGCAGCGACGTGAAGGCCGACTGCGTCACCGGCGACCACGACCAGTCGATGTTCTGCTCCTTCGCGGCGGGGGCGAAGACCTCTTCGTTGTAGTTCTGGCCGGAGAACCACTCCGACGGCTGCTCGCGCTGAGCGCCGATGTAGTCCTTCGCGGGGGACCAGCCGATGCCGCAGTACTTGATCATCGCGTCCACCCCTTCCTTCGAGGTGGTCATCCAGGTGATGAACTCGAGCGCTTCCGCGGGGTGCTTCGCGTTCGCCAGGACCGCGGCGCTGGACCCGCCGATCGCACTCGAACCGAACCCGGACGCGTCCCACTTCTGCATCGGTGCGACCTTCCACTTGCCCTTGCCGCCCTGGATCGACTCGATCAGCGCGTCACCCCAGCTGGCACTCGTCACCGCGGCGATCCGACCGCTGGCGCACGCGGCGTACCAGCCGGGGGAGTACGCACCGGCGCTCGTGTCGACCAGGTCGTCGTCGATGCAGCCGTCGAAGAAGTCGGCGACCCGCATCGTGGCGTCGTCGGTCAGGTCGACGACCCACTCGTCCCCGTCGACCTGGAACCAGCGGGCGCCGGCCTGCTGGGCGTAGGCGGCGAAGGGGGAGGCGTCGGCGACCGGGAACACCTCGAGGTAGTTCCGCTTGCCGGTCTTCCGGACCTTGTCGGCGAGCACCTTCCACTCGTCCCACGTGGTCGGGGGTTCGCCGCCGGCCTGCTCCAGGATCGCGGTCTGGTAGTAGAAGCCCATCGGGCCGGTGTCCTGCGGGATGCCGTAGACGCCGTCGACGAACTCGACCTGGGCCCAGGCGGCCTCGTCGTACTCCGACTGGAAGTCCTTCGCTCCGTACCGGGCCAGGTCGACCAGGCCGTTCGCGAGCATGAACTCGGGGATCTGCCGGAGCTCGACCTGGCCGATGTCCGGTCCGCCGCCGGCCGCGAGCGCGGAGTACATCTTCTGGTACCCGCCGGCGGTGCCGCCGGGGATCCAGTTCGCGGTGACCTGGATGTGCGGGTGCGAGGCGTTCCACACGTCGCACACCTTCTGCAGGTCCTTGAGCCAGGCCCAGTAGGTGATCTGGACCGTCTCCCCACGTGCGGCGGCCGGCACCAGCGCCGACCGGTTCACGTTGGTCGAGCCCGGCACCGCGCACCCGGCGAGCAGACCTGCTGCCGCCGTGCCGATGCCGAGACCCAACAGGGATCGTCTGGACAGTGGTGTTGGTGATGGCGTCATTGCCGTGCACCTCCGGTTCGTCGTCGGATCGGGGTTGCACGACACCCAACCACAGAACCGAACGACGGTGGGGATTCGTGCCGGATTCGTGACCGGACGGGAGGCCCGTGGCGACGCCACCACGGGCCTCCCGTCCGTTCCGGGTCGCGCCGGGCGTCTCAGTCGTGCGAGCGGTCCGCCCGCGGCACGAGCGGCAGTGCGAGCACCGGCAGCGCCGCGACGAGCAGGAACGACCCGGCGAACCCGACCAGCCCGACCAGGGCGCCGATGCCCGGGCCGACGACGCTCGCCGCGATGAACTGCCCGGTGTTCTGCGCGCCCAGGGCCCGGCCGGACCAGGCGGGGCCGGCGGCCTCGGCGACCGACGTGTACGCCAGACCGTTGTCGGCGACCGTGACGCTCGTCGCCACGACGAGCACCACCGCGGCTGCGGGCAGGTGCGCGACGTCGACCAGGGCCAGCACCGCCATCACCACGGCGGCCGACACGGCGACCACCCGCAGCGGCCCGACCCGGGAGCCGACGTGGTCGCTCCACGAGCCGACCAGGATCCGGCCGATCGCACCGACGAACTGGGCGGCCCCGACCAGCAGTCCGGCTGCGGACGTCGACCAGCCGAGGGTGACCAGCCAGACCAGCCCGTACGTCGACAGGGTGAACTGCGGCACCACGAGCAGGATCGAGACGGCGTGGATCCGCCAGAGGAAGCCGGTCGCGCGGTACGGGTTCGTGGTCGCGCCGGTCGTGCTGATCGTGCTGGTCGCGCTGGTCGCGCTGGTCGCGCCGGTCGGGTTCGACGTGTCGGCGGTGGGGGAGCGCTTCCGCGTCGGTCGGGGCGGGTCGGCGATCCCGAACGCGCACGACACCGCGAGCACCGCGCACAGCAGCACCGGCAGGACCAGCGCGCTGCGGATGCCCGACGCCTCGGCGAGCTGCGGGACCGTGACGGCCGCCAGGGTCACCCCGAGCGGCTGCGACATCTGACGGATCCCCATCGCCAGGCCGCGCCGCTCCTTCGGGAACCAGCCGACGACCACCCGGCCGCTCGCCGCGTTGGTCGAGGCGCTCGTCATGCCCGCCGCCAGGAACGCGACCCCGAGCAGCAGGGTGTCGTCGCCGGCCAGCCATGCGCCGGCGACCGCGAGGGTGGTGAGCACCAGTCCGACCGCGATCACGACCCGCTCGCCGATCCGGTCCGTCACGGCGCCCCAGGCGATGAGCGTCAGGACCATGCCCGCCGTCGGGGCCGAGGCGAGCAGTCCGGCCTGCGCGAGCGACAGGCCGTTCGCGTGCAGGTACGGGATGAGCAGGGCCGGCGCCGTCACGACGAGGGTCCCGGCGGTCTGCGCCAGGACACCCAGCGCGAGCACCACCCAGGCGCGTGCAGGTGTCCGGACCACGCGCTCCCCGTCTCGACTCGGCTGGTGTACCGGAACGGTATACCAACACGCGTCGGACGGCACTACGCTGGATGCCCGTGACCGAACCGACCGACGCAGCACCCGTGTCGCAGACGGCCCAGCTCTACGACAACCTCCGCGCCGCGATCCTGACGCTCGACATCGCGCCCGGGGAACGCATCTCGGAGCGCGGGCTCGAAGCGCGTTTCCACGCCTCGCGCACCCCCGTCCGTGCGGCCCTGTCGCGCCTGGAACGCGAGGGGCTCATCCTGCACGAGGGGCGTTCGTGGACGGTCACGCCGATCGACCTCGACGAGATCGCCTCGCTCGCCGAACTCCGCGGTGTCCTCGAACCCGCCGCCGCCCGGCTCGCCGTGGCCCGTGCGCAGCCGGAGGCGCTCGCCGAGGTCCGCGGGCACCTCGATGCCCTCCGTCCGACGCCGGACCAGCAGGCCGGCATCACGATGGGGTCGACGTTCCACCTGGACCTGGCAGCCCTCGGCGGCAACCGGTTCGTCACCGACGCGGTGGCCGACGCCCTGACCCGACTCGAGCGCACGCGGTGGATCGAGGTCCGCACGCCCGAGGCCCGCGACGCCGCGTGGCAGGAGCACAGCGACATCCTCGACGCCGTCCAGCAGGGCGACGCCGACCGCGCGGCGGAACTGGTCGCCGCCCACGTCGCGGGCACCAACGACCGGCTGCTGGGCTTCATCGCCCAGGAGCGGCGTCGGCTCCGCGGCGCGGGCATGGCGATCGTCGGCGCGCCGGAGCGGCTGGCCGCCGGCGCCTGACCGGCTGCTGGCGTGCGCTCGCTACTCGACGAGCGGACGCTCCTCCGTCCCGTCGAGCTGGGCGGTCACCCACGACAGGTGCGAGTCGTGGTCGTGGTCGAGGAGCGCGTCGCGCACCTCGGCCTCGTCGGTGGAGAGCCGGTACGCGTCCCTGCGTCCGGACGGAGTCGACTGTGACATCTGATCGTCCTTCCCACTGCTGGTGTGCAGGACCTGCCGACAGGGCAGGCCCTGCTGATCCGGCTGACCGATCGCCCGGCCAGTCCCGGTTGGTCGGGCCAGTGTCGTCCTGCGCGCCCCGGTGCGCAAGACCCCGCCGTGGACCTGTGCAGAACCGACGCTGCCTAGGATGGTCGGCGTCGCCGGGCAGGCCGCCCGCGGCTCCGACCGCGACGGGAGGCACGGCGTGACCACGCAGGGCACCGCACCTCCCACGGTCTACGACGTCGCCTCGGCCGCGGGCGTCTCGATCGCGACCGTCTCGCGCGTCCTCCGCACCCCCGACGCCGTCCGCGAGGGCACCCGAGACCGGGTGCAGGCGGCGATCCGCTCCCTCGGCTACGTCCCGTCCGGCAACGCCCGCGCCCTGGCCGGACGCCGGACCGGCGTGGTGGGGCTGCTGCTGCCGGGGTTCGACGTCGTGCCGGACGAACGGCCGGACGTCGTCACCGACGGCGGCGTCCGCATCGTCGACGACCGTCGGCACGTGACCCAGCCGACGTCCTCGAACCTGTACTTCGACGAGGTCCTGCGGGGCGCCGAGACCGAGGCCTGGCAGCGCGGCCTGGCGCTCATGGTCGCGGCCGGTCGTGGTCCGTCGCGGGACGTCATCGTCAACGACGTCGCCGGCCGGGTCGACGGGTTGGCGGTCCTGGCGCAGACCGTGCCGGACGAGCTGCTCGAACACGTCGCCCGCCGGATCCCGGTGGTGGTGCTCGCCGACGACCGGCGCTCGCGCGGCTTCGACTCGATCAGCGTCGACAACGCTGCGGGCATGCGGACCCTCGCCGCCCACGTCATCGGTCGGCTCGGCATCCGGTCGATCGCCTACGTCGCCGGGCCCGTCGACTCCCCGGACGACCAGGAGCGAACCGCCGGGTTCAAGCGTGCGCTCGAGGACCACGGCCTGGCGTCGGCCGCGGTCCGGACCGTGCACGGCGACTTCGGCCGGGTCCGGGCGCGGGAGCTCGCCCGCACCCTGCTGGACGAGCGGGTGCCGCGGGCGATCGTCTGCTCGAACGACCAGTCGGCGCTCGGCGTGCTCGACGCGGTCCTGGCGCGCGGGCTCCGGGTGCCGGACGACGTCGTGGTGACGGGGTTCGACGGCATCGACGCCGGGCGGTACTCGGTGCCGCGTCTGACCACGGTGCACCAGCCGATGGGGGACCTCGGCCGCGCAGCCGTCCGGGCGATCGTCGACCGACTGGACCGCCGTGACGGTCCGCCGCGGGCCGTCCGGCTGCCCGTCGAGGTGCTCCTGCGCGAGAGCTGCCCGCCGTCGCTCTGACGTCGCCGACGCCCACGCATCGGTGACTTGCGCCCGGCGATGTAAGCGCATACATTGCTCCTCGTACCCACTCGACACGGAGGTCGACCGAGCAATGACGCTTCCCCAACAGCGCACCCCGCGGCGCACCCCGCGGCACGCCCGGCGCACGCGCCTCGCCGTCGCCCTCGCGGGCATCGCGGTCGTGGCCCTCGCGGCGTCCGGCTGCAGCATCCAGGTCCGGTCCCAACCGGACCCGAGCATCGGCAAGGACACGATGCTCATCAACGCGGACCACGGCAACCCGCTGTTCGACCGCAACTTCAACCCGTACATCACGAACGCCCGCACGGCCTCGAAGTGGATGTACGAGCCCCTCATCGAGGTGAACCCCCTCGACGGCAAGCGGAACCCGTGGCTCGCCAGCTCGTGGGAGCAGCCGGACGCCAAGACGATCGACATGACGATCCGCAGCGGCGTCGAGTGGTCGAACGGCGACCCGTTCACGGCGAAGGACGTCGTCTTCACGTTCGACCTGCTGAAGAAGTTCCCCGCGATGGACGTCAAGGGCGCCTGGCAGCACATCGACACCATCGAGCAGCAGGGCGACCACGTCGTCTTCCACCTGAAGTCCGACGACGTCCCGAGCCTGACGATCATCGGCCAGACCTACATCCTCGGCGAGCAGCACTGGGGGAAGGTCAAGGACCCGACGACGTGGCGGGACCCGAACCCGGTCGGCACCGGCCCGTTCGTCCTCGGCAACTACACCGACCAGCAGTACTCGATGGACAAGAACCGTCGGTACTGGCAGGCGGACAAGATCGCGATCAAGCACCTCATCCTGCCGGCGACGAACACGCAGCTCGACACCGTCACCCGCGGCTACGACTGGTCGTACTCGTTCATCTCCGACGTCAAGGGCACCTGGGGCGCCGCGTCCCGCACCAACACGTGGTGGTTCCCGCCGGGGGGTGTGATCGGCCTCATCCCGAACCTGACGAAGGCGCCGTACGACGACGTCAACGTCCGCCGGGGCATCTCGCTCGCGCTCGACCGCGACGACATCGCCGAGACCGCCACCGAGGGCAACCTCAGCGCCGCGGCCCAGACCGGCCTGATCCTGCCGAACCAGGAGCGGTACGCCAACCCCGACATCCCCGACAAGGGCATGGTGAAGCAGGACGTCGCCGCCGCGAAGGCGTCGTTCGCGAAGTCCGGGTGGGTCGAGCAGGGCGGCAAGATCGTCAAGGACGGCAAGCAGCTCGCCATCACGATCACCACGGCGAACGGGTACGCGGACTGGCTCCGAGCCGCGCAGGAGGTCCGCCGCGACCTCACCGCCATCGGCGTCTCCGTCACCATCAAGGCCCCGCAGCCGGCCGGGTACCAGCAGGCGATCAACAACGGCGACTTCGACATGGCAATGGGCGGCATGGGCAACGGCGACGTGTACCAGGCGTTCAACTCGCTGATGTCGACCGAGTTCTACCAGCCCGTCGGCAAGCCCACGGTGAACAACTACGAGCGGTACCGGGACCCGGCCACGCAGCGCCTGCTCGACGAGTACAAGGCGACGACCGACACCGCCCGCCAGCAGCAGATCCTCGACCAGTTGCAAACCATCGTGTACGACCAGCTGCCGGTGATCGGCATGTACCACGGCGGACTCTGGGGCCTGTTCAACACCGGCAAGTTCGTCGGGTGGCCGAGCGCGAAGGACCCCTACATGGCCCCGCAGAACTACGACTCGGCGCCGCTGCTGATCTTCACGAAGCTGCGACTGCGTGACAGCGCTGCCGGCCGGGAGATCCTGAAGGAACAGGACGACGCCAAGTGAAGTACATCCTGCAGAAACTCGTCCTCTTCGTCCTGACCCTCTGGGCCGCGGTCACGCTGAACTTCGTGCTCCCGCGCCTCATGCCGGGCAGCCCGAGCGACGCGGCCCTGGCGAAGCTCAGCCAGAACGGCCCCGTCACCGACGCCACGCGCAAGGCCATCGAGGCGCAGCTCGGCGTCCCGACCGGCAACCTGTGGGACCAGTACGTCAGCTACCTGCACCAGGTCATCACCCTCGACTTCGGCACGAGCTACACGTTCTACCCGCAGCCGGTCGGCGACCTCGTCGGGAAGGCCCTGCCCTACACGCTGATCCTGGTCGGCGTCGTGACGATCCTGGCGTTCGTCCTCGGCACCCTGATCGGTGTCGGCGCCGCCTGGAAGCGCGGCACCTGGCTCGACTCGCTCCCCACCCTGTCCGGCTCGTTCATGTCGACGTTCCCGTACTTCTGGACGGCGCTGCTCCTGCTGTTCTTCCTCGGCTACGTCCTGCACTGGTTCCCGACCACCGGCGCGTACTCGGCGACGACCACCCCGGGCCTCTCCGGAGCGTTCGTGGGTGATGCCCTGCAACACGCGGTCCTGCCGGCGGTCACGATCCTGGTGACGAGCCTCGGCGGCTGGATCATCGGCATGCGCAACGCGATGATCAACACCCTCGGTGACGACTACGTCACCTTCGCCGAAGCGAACGGCCTCCGCGGTCGCACCGTCGCGATCCGCTACGCCGCCCGGAACGCGATCCTGCCGAACCTCACCGGCTTCGGCCTGGCCCTCGGCGGGGTGGTCGGCGGCTCGGTGCTCGTCGAGCAGGTGTTCGGCTACCCGGGCATCGGCTACCTGTTGTTCAACGCCGTCATCGGGCAGGACTACCCGCTCATGCAGGCACTCTTCCTGATGATCACCGTGTCGGTGCTCATCGCCAACTTCATCGTGGACGTGCTGTACGGCGTCCTGGACCCGAGGACGCGCCGATGACCACGATCGCAGTACGCACGCAAGGACCCGAACAGCAGGCCCCGTCCAAGCTCCGGTCCGCCGCCCGCCAGTTCGGCGTCGTCTGGTCGAACACCAAGGCCCGGATCGGCATCGTCATCCTGGCCGTGTTCGTCCTCGTGGCGATCCTGGCGCCGCTCCTCGCCCCGTACGGCGCCAGCCAGAACGGCTTCGCCCGGTCCGCCGACGCGACGCCCGACCACTGGATGGGCACCACCGCCGCCGGCGAGGACGTCCTGTCCCAGCTCATCTACGGCGCCCGCATCTCGGTGATGGTCGGCGCGGTCGCGGGCATCCTGTCCACGCTCGTCGCCGTCGCGATCGGCCTCAGCTGGGGCTACGTCCGCGGCTGGATCGCCGAGGTCATCGGCTTCGTCGTGAACCTGTTCCTGGTGATCCCGGGCCTGCCGCTCATGATCGTCATCGCGGCCTACCTGCAGAACGGCGGGATCGCGGTCATCATCGCGGTGATCGTCGTCACCGGCTGGGCCTGGGGCGCGCGCGTCCTGCGCAGTCAGACGCAGTCCCTCCGCGGTCGTGACTTCGTCACCGCCGCCCAGTTCTCCGGCGAGGGCGCGACCCGCATCGTGTTCCGCGAGATCCTGCCGAACATGACGAGCCTCATCGTCGGCAGCTTCTTCGGTGCCGCGACGAGCGCGATCCTGGCGGAGGCCGGCCTCGAGTTCCTGGGCCTCGGCGACTCCTCGATCGTCAGCTGGGGCACGATCCTCTACTGGGCGCAGAACTCCAACGCGCTGCTCACCGGCCAGTGGATCCTGCTGTTCGCGCCGGGTCTCTGCATCGCCCTCCTGGCGATGAGCCTGACCCTCATCAACTTCGGCGTCGACGCCGTGTCCAACCCGCGGCTGCGCGAGGGCGCGCGCCCGAAGCGCAAGGAGGCGACCGCATGAGCGGCTCACGTTCCGCACCCCAGGACGGACTGGAGGCACGCACCGGCGCCGCCACGGTCCTCCCGTCCGACGGTCCCACCGGATCCGCGACCGACGTCCTGCTCGACGTCCGCGACCTGTCGGTCGTCTACGAGTCGTCGGGGCAGACCGCCGTCCAGGCGGTCGACCACGTGTCGTTCTCGCTGCGGAAGGGCGAGTTCGTCGGCCTGGTCGGCGAGTCCGGCTCCGGCAAGTCGACGCTCGGCTACGCGCTGACCCGGCTGCAGAAGCCGCCGGCGCGGACCAACGGCGGCAGCATCGTCTTCAACGGCCACGACATCCGTGACCTCGGCGACGAGGAGCTCCGGCAGCAGCGCCAGGGCGGCTTCGCGATGGTGCTGCAGTCGGGCATGAACGCGCTGAACCCGGTGCGGACGATCCGCAACCACTTCATCGACGTGTTCAAGGCCCACGGCCACGTGCCGCGCGAGCGGTGGGACAGCCGGATGCGGGAGCTCGTCGGCAAGGTGAAGCTGCCCGACTCGATGCTGGCGCGGTTCCCCGGCGAGCTGTCCGGCGGCATGCGGCAGCGCGTGTCGATCGCCCTCGCGCTGTCCCTCGAACCGCAGCTCATGGTGTTCGACGAGCCGACCACGGCGCTCGACGTCCTGGTGCAGCACGCGGTGATGGACACGATCATCGAGCTGCAGCGTGCCGAGGGCTTCACGGCCGTGCTCATCAGCCACGACCTCGGCATCGTCCTCGAGGCGACCGAACGTGTCCTCGTGATGCACGAGGGCCGGATCGTCGAGGACGGCGGATCGCGCGAGATACTGCGCGACCCGCAGGACGAGTACACGCAGATGCTGCTCTCGCACTACGCCGACCCGCGCGCCGCGGTCGTGAGCCTGCCGGGCTTCCCGGACCGCTCGCTCCGAGCCGAGGCCGGCGAGAAGCGACAGCAGGCGACGTCGTCGTTCAGCACGGTCGGTTCGCGGGAGCGCAGTGCCGCCCGGAACCCGATCGTCGTCGACCACCTCGTCAAGACGTACCCGGCGCCCCGTCGTGGTGAGCAGCCGGTGCAGGCCGTGCGCGACGTGTCGTTCACGCTCGAGCCGGGGCAGTCCCTGGCCCTCGTCGGTCAGTCGGGCTCCGGCAAGTCGACCATCGCGAAGCTGCTCACCGGCGTCGAGAAGCCGACGGCCGGCACCGTCCGGTTCGGTGACCTCGACGTCGCGAAGCTCGGGCGGCGGGGCATGCGGGACCTGCGCTCCGAGGTGCAGATGGTCTTCCAGGACCCGTACTCGGCGCTCAACCCACTGCACACGGTGGAGTACACGCTCACCCGTCCGGTCGTGAACTACACCGGGCTCCGTGGTCGCGATGCCCGACGCCGTGTGCTCGAGCTCCTCGAGACCGTGGGCCTGACGCCCGTCGAGCAGTTCGCGCAGAAGCTCCCGCACCAGCTCTCCGGTGGGCAGCGGCAGCGCGTCGTGATCGCCCGGGCGCTCGCGAGCGACCCGCAGGTGATCATCGCCGACGAGCCGGTCTCGATGCTCGACGTGACGCTCCGTGCCGGGGTGCTCGCGCTCCTCGAGGACCTGCGCGAGCAGTGGGGCGTCTCGCTCCTCTACATCACGCACGACCTGTTGAGCGCCCGGCTCATCACCGACGACATCATGGTGCTCCACGACGGCGCGGTGGTCGAGCGCGGTCGCACGGCCGAGGTGCTGCAGAACCCCCGGGACGACTACACGGTCGCGCTGCTGGACGCCGTGCCGAACCCCCGCCGGAGACTGGCTTCATGACGAACCTGCACGCGTTCCCCACCGTCCCGCCGTTCGGCCACCTGCCCACACCCGACGGCGTCGACGTCGTCGGCATCGACCTGCCCGTCGGCCGGCTCACCGCCTACCGCGTCGTCCCGACGGGGGAGTCGAAGGGCACGGTCCTCGTCGTCCCCGGGTACACCGGCTCGAAGGAGGACTGGCGCACGTTCATGCCGCTCCTCCGTGACGCCGGCTGGACCGCGGTGGCGATCAGCCGCCGCGGCCAGGCCGACTCGGCAGCGCCGACCTCGCCGTCGGACTTCGCGCTCGACGAGGAAGCCGCCGACGTGGTCCGGGTCGCCCGACTGCTCGACGACGGCGCGCCCGTCCACCTCATCGGGCACTCGCTCGGCGGGGTGATCGTCCGCGCCGCCGCGATCCAGGACCCGAGCGCCTTCCGCGACGTCGTGCAGTTCTGCTCCGGGCCGTACGGCTGGCCCTACCGCAAGGTGACCGAGCTGACGATCATGCACGACACCGGCGGGAACAACCGCACGCTGTTCGACGCCACGAACCCGCTTTGGGCCTACCGCCCCGACGAGGAGCTCCCCGACGACGTCCGGATGGTCCGCGACCGCTTCGACGCCACGAGCCCCCTGAGCGTCGTCGCCGGCGGGCACATCCTCGAGGACCACACCGACAGCTCCGCCGAACTCCGCGACACCAGGCTCCCCGTCCTCGTCACGCACGGGGAGTGGGACACCGCCTGGCCGATCCCGTGGCAGCGGACCATGGCCGAGGACACCGGCGCCGAGTACGTCGTCATCCCGGAGAGCTGGCACGGCCCCCAGGTCGAGAACCCCACCGGAACCGTCGAGGTCTTCGACACGTTCTTGAGCAAGCACTGACTCGTCCGCCCACTGAAAGGCACCATCATCACTTCGCTGCACTTCCCCGACGGCTTCCTCTGGGGCGCCGCCACGGCCGCCCACCAGATCGAGGGCAACAACGTCAACAGCAACTGGTGGGTGCACGAGCACGAGCCGGACACCACGATCGTCGAACCCTCCGGTGACGCGGCCGACAGCTACCACCGCTACCGCGAGGACATCCGCATCGCGGCCGACCTCGGGCTGAACTCCTACCGGTTCAGCATCGAGTGGTCCCGCATCGAGCCCGAGCGCGGGTCCGTCAGCCGCGCCGAGGTCGACCACTACCGCCGCATGGTCGAGGTCTGCCACGAGTTCGGCATCGAACCCATCGTCACCCTCATGCACTTCACCGTGCCGCGCTGGTTCGAACGCGACGGCTTCTGGCGGGCACCCGACGCCGCCGACCTGTTCGCCCGCTACACCGAGGCCGCGCTCCCCGTCGTCCAGGACGGCGTCCGGTACGTGTGCACGATCAACGAGCCGAACATCGCGGCCATGCTCGCCGGTGGTGAGGACGCCGCGAACCTCGTCGCCTACGGCCTGCCGAACCCGGACCTCGGCGTCGCCGACGCGCTGCTGGCCAGCCACAGGCGGTCGCGCGAGGTCCTGGGACAGGTGTCGGGCCTCCAGACCGGGTGGACCATCGCGACCCAGGCGTTCAAGCCGACCGACCAGCCCGGCTCCGCCGAGATGCTCCGCGAGTACGGGTACCCGCGCGACGACTGGTACCTGGAGCAGTCCGCCGGCGACGACTTCGTCGGCGTCCAGGCCTACACGCGCACGTTCATCGGCACCGACGGGCCGCTGCCCGTCGCGGACGACGTCGAGACGACGCTGACCGGTTGGGAGTTCTACCCCGAGGCCGCCGCCGACGGCATCCGCAGCGCGTGGGAGCTGTCCGGCCACGTGCCGGTCATGGTCACCGAGAACGGCATCGCCACCGCCGACGACACCCGCCGGATCGCCTACACGCAGGGCGCGCTCGAGGGCATCCACCGCTGCATCGAGGACGGCATCGACGTCCTCGGCTACCAGCACTGGTCGCTCCTCGACAACTACGAGTGGGCGTCCGGCTTCCGGCCGACGTTCGGGCTCGTCGCGTGGGACCGCGAGACGTTCGAGCGCACGCCGAAGCCGTCGGCGCACTGGTACGGGCAGGTCGCGCGGGCGAACGCGCTCTGAGTCGCGGCGGGGGCCGGCCGGGAGGCACGCCCCACCACCGACACCCCGGTCACGTCGTCGACGTGGCCGGGTGTCGTGTCTCAGCTGTCGATGTCTGGGCTGTCGGTGTCCTGGCTGTCCGAGTCCGGGCTGGCGGTGACCGGCGTGGCGGTGTCCGTGTCCGTGTCGGTGGCGCGTCGGTCGGTCTCGGGCGCGACGTCGTCCGGCGCGTGGCGGACGCGTTCGGTCAGGAGGGTCGCGACGCGAACGGATCCGCGTTCGTGCGCCAGGTCGAGAGGTGTCCGTCCCTCGGCGTCCGGCAGGTCGGCCCGCGCTCCGCGTCCGAGGAGCAACTCGGCTGCGGCCGGCCGATCGAACCACGCGGCGGCGTGCAGTGGCGCGAAGCCCCAGCGGGCGTCGATCTCGTCGACCCCGGCAGGCTCGCCGACGAAGCCGTCGAGCGCCATCGCCAGGCCACCGACGTCACCGTGCGCGGCGGCCCGCACCGCGGGGGATGCCCAGTCCGCCCAGCCGTCCGCCATCGGGCCGTGCCAGCCGTGGTCGGGTCGGGCCTCCAGGTCGCCCCAGGCGGACTCGTCGACGCTGCGGACGTCGACGGCGACGTCCTGGAAGACGACCGCGACTTCGCCGGTGGGGGAGACCAGCAGGCGCAGTTCCCACCCGTCCGGGCCGACGTGGGCGAGTTCGCCACGGAGCACGTGGACGTCGCCGGCCAGGAGGTCGAGTGCAGCGGTGTCCGGCGGATCGAGCGTCACGGCGTGGAAGCGCAGCGTGACGCGGGCGTGGTTCCACCGTCGCCACAGTCCCTCCGGGGTGTCGAGCACCTCGTCGTTGCGGACGACCACGACCACGCGCAGGGTGTCGCCGTCGAGGTCCCAGGACTCGAACCGTGCCTCCCCCCACTGCACCGCGGCGAGGGCGGCCACGGTCGGCGGCGCGTCGAGCACCAGCCGGCTGAGGTGGTCGCGGTACCCATCGACGTCCTCGAGGGACACGAAGCCCACACTCGGCCAGCCCAGGTGACTCCATCGCACGGGCCGACCTTACCGGGCGGGACCGCATCGATCGCCGACGTCCCGCAGTGAGGGGAGGTCCTCATCGGCGATGCGCTGACCGATCGTGCTCGGCGCTGCCATCGCGCGGCGGCACGCCTGGTCGCGATGTGCTTCGCGTGACCATCAAATCCGAGAGTTGTATGCTGATGCTTGATATACTGCATTGATGACTCGTAGCAGTGTTCTCGTCACCGGCGGCGCCGGGTACATCGGTGCCCACGTCGCTCACCTTCTCCGGCAGCGCGACGTCCGGATCGTCGTGCTCGACGATCTCTCCACCGGCCGTGCCGAGCGACTGACCGACGCGCCGCTCGTGCGCGCGGATCTCGCCTCGTCGAACGCCGTCGAGACGCTCGAGGCGGTCTTCGAAGCCCATGACGTCGGAGCCGTCGTCCACCTCGCCGGGAAGAAGCAGGTCGCCGAGTCCGTGACCGGTCCGACCCGCTACTTCCGGCAGAACGTCGGCGGACTCACGAACCTCCTCACCGCGATGGAACGGCGGGCGGTCCGACGTCTCGTCTTCTCGTCGTCCGCCGCGGTGTACGGTGCGACCGAACGGTCATCGGTTCGCGAAGACCACGACACGCGTCCCCTCAACCCGTACGGGCAGACCAAGCTCGTCGGTGAGTGGATGAACCGAGCCGCGTCCGATGCATGGGGGCTGTCCGTTGCGAATCTCCGGTACTTCAACGTGGCCGGTTCGGCGGCGGTCGAGCTCCGGGACGGCGGTCGGACGAACCTGATCCCGATCGTCCTCGACGCGGCGCGGGCCGGCTCGGAGGTGCCCGTCTTCGGCTCCGACTGGCAGACCGTCGACGGCACCTGCGTGCGGGACTACATCGACGTCCGCGACCTCGCCGCCGCACACGTCGACGCCCTCGAGCACGTCGCACGGGAAGTCGGCGGTCCCACGGAGTTCAACATCGGCACCGGGATCGGCACATCCGTCCGGCAGGTGATCGCACTCGCTGAAGCCGTGTCCGGTCGCGAGATCCGCACCGTCGACCGTGGTCCTCGCCCCGGGGATCCGGCAGCGGTCGTCGCGGACCCCACGCTCGCGAACGAGGTGCTCGGATGGCGAGCTCGCTACTCGACGGCAGAGACGATCGCGTCGGCGTGGGAGCACGACCTCCGCGGTGCTTCCCGTGTCGGCGGGGTCCTCGCCGCCTGACCGCCGCACTCCTGCACGACAGAGAAGCCCCAGACGCCGATCGGCGTCTGGGGCTTCTCTGTCGTGC
>NZ_JARUXD010000064.1:0-19589 GCF_030433875.1 Curtobacterium sp. PsM8
CCGCCGGCGCCGCCGCCCCGGGCGGGCCCGCCGGGGGCGGGGGGGGCGCGCGCGCGCCGCCGGCGCCCGGCGCCGCGCCGCCCCCCCCCCCCCCCCCCCCCCCCCCCCGGCCCCTCGTCGGTGCGTCCGCGCTCGACCTGTTGACACAGGTGGTGCAGAGTGCAATCCTCGCCGTGTTGACGTTGCCATCACCGGTGGGGGAACGGTCGTGCTCCGTCGACGACCCCAGGACGACGGCGTCCGGGGTGCTCCGAGGACGGAGCAGGAGGGAACACCATGACCATCCACACCACCACCTCGACGGACGGCAGGGGCCGACCGACACGAGGGCGTCTCCGCCGCATCGCGACCGTCGTCACCGCCGTCTGCGCGGGCGTCACGGCACTCGCACTGGCGGTCCCGACGACCGCGTCCGCGACACCGGCGACGACGACCGGCACCTCGGTCTCGGCCGCCCGCCACGGCCACGACGCCCAACCCGACGCCCGGCTCGACCCGACCCGGTTCCACGGCGTGAACTGGGCCGACCCGCGCGACAACTACGTCAACGGACCCGTCGTGCTGTCCGGCCTGTCCACCTCGGACGACTACCGGACCACATACCGCAAGGCCGACCGGGTCATCCGCGAGTTCCGGAAGGACCTGGGCGCCGACACCGTCCGTCTGCCCGTCAACCCGTACTCCGTCGGCACGACCTGGTGGAACTCCTACCGTGCCGTCATCGACGCCGCCCGGCACCGGGACGTCAAGGTCGTCCTCGGCTACTGGGAGGGCAGCGACGCCAGCAAGGACGGCAAGGTCGACGACCCCGCCGCCTGGTGGGGCATGTGGGACACCCTGACCCGCACGTACAGCCACGACTCCGGGGTGTTCTTCGAGCCGATGAACGAGCCGTTCGGGTACGCCCCGGCCGACTGGGTGCAGCTCGCCACGACGTGGGTGCAGCGCTACACCGCGCAGGGCATCCCGCGGGACCGGGTGTTCGTCAGCGGCACCGGTTACAACGACCACGTCGACGCGATCTGCGCGGCCCCCGCCCTCGACGGCACCTACGTCTCGCAGCACTACTACGGCTACTGGGGCACCCGGGACGCCGCCGAGTGGAAGGCCGACTTCGAGAGCCGACTCGGCGACCAGGCGTGCTCGAACCGGACCGTCTTGGACGAGTTCGGCGTGCCGTTGACGACCGGCCTCGACTACCGCGGCTCCGCCACCACGGGCAACGCCGACGCGGACAACTCGGTCGCGTTCCTGCAGACCGTGACGACCGTCGTCCGGGAGCGGCACCTCGGCGCGGTCTACTGGCCGGGGCTCCGGACGGAAGACACCTACAGCCTCGAGACCGTCCGCGGCTCGGGTAGCAATCTCTCGCTCCGGGTCACGAACGACTCCGGGCTCGCGCTGCTGCACTGGGCGTGGGGTGAGGGGCGCCGGGCGCCCTTCGCGGTTCGCTGAGCCGGGTGCTCGGTGGTCCGGCCCTGCCTGACTGACTGAATGACCGACGGACGGGAGGCGCGGGGGCCCCGGGGGCCGCCCCGCCCCGCCCGCGCGGGGCGGGCCCGCCGGGGGGGGGTGCCGGGGGGTGGTGGCCCGCGGGGGCCGCACTGGCGTGGGCCATCGCGACCGACGGCGAGCAGTGCACCTACGATGACGTCGATGAGCGACATGGGGTCAGGTGAGCGCGGGGTCGTCGCGGCGATGTGGGTGGCACTGGTCCTGGGCTGCGGGGTCGTCGTCGCGATGCTGTGGTTCGGTGCGTTGCTGGACGTGTTCACCCTCGGGGTGATGCCGACACCGGCTGCGACGGCGAGTGGCCGTGCGAGCCTGAACGCTGCCGCGGTCGTCAGTGTTGCGGCAGCGCTCACCACCGCGGTCCTGGCGGTGGTCCTCCTGCGGCGAGGCGTGCACCGGGTCGGTGCTGCAGTCGCGTTGGTCCTCGCGCTCTGCGCTCCGTGGGTTCCGGTGTGGATCGCGATGAACGGCGTCCTCGCCGGCGAGTGACCGGGCGGGAGGGCAGCGCTACCCTGCAGTCCATGACGGGTGACGGGACGGGCGCGCGGATCGTGTTCCTGCACGCCTCGAACCGGAGTCCGGACCGGGCCTGGTCGGCGGTCGGCGAACTGCCCGGTGCGCGGTTCGCGGTGATGCCCGGGTACGGCGCGGACGGGCCGGCCACGTTCGACCAGGACCGCTGGGAGGCCCGGCTGCTCGAGGCGTGCGATGCCGGAGCGACCGTGGTGGCGCACTCCTTCGGCGGGCCGGTCGCCATGCGTGCCGCCGCTCGTCGTCCGGACCTGGTCCGGGCGCTCGTGCTGTTCGAGCCCGCCGCCTACGCCCTGGCGCGGGGGAACCCGGCGGTCGAGGACCACATCCGTCGGGTGCAACCGGTGCTCGACCAGGCGGCGACGCTCCCGCGGGGGGAGTTCGCCGTGGCCTTCGCGGCGGCACTCGCCGGGCAGACCATCGCACCCCCGACGGACTCGGCCGACCTGCTCGCTGCCGAGCGGCAGCGCCGACTGCCCGGCCCGTGGAGCCTCGATACCCCGGAACGGATCGGTGTACCAACCCTGGTGGTGACGGGCGGGTGGAACGACGAGTACGAGGCCATTGCCTCCCGGATCGTCGGTGCCCGTCACGTGACGCTCGCCGGGCACGGACACCGGCCGCAGGACCATCCCGACGCGGTCGGGGTCGTCCGGGCGTTCCTCGACGAGGTCTGGCCCTCAGCCCGCGTCGTCGGCGGCTGCCGGGGTCGGGTCCGCGCTGCGGAGTGACCGGACCATGCTCTGCAGGAGGCGCCGGGCGGCCGCGCGGTCGTCCTCGTCGAGGTCACTGAGCATCCGGTCCTCGACGCCGCGGACCGCCGCCGTCGCTGCAGCGAGGTCGCGACGTCCGCGCTCGGTGAGCTGCGCCGGCATCACCCGGCCGGAGCGGGCCTCCGACGGGCGGGTGACGATACCGTCCCGCTCCAGGGTCTGCAGCAGCACGTTCATCGACTGCCGCGTGACGAAGGTGCCACGGGCGAGCTCGGAGTTCGACGAACCGGGGCGCTGCGCCAGCAGTTCCAGGCACGAGTAGTGCGTCACCGTCATGCCGAGCGGGCGGAGCACTGCCTCCATCGCCGTGCGGAGTGCGGTCGCGGTCTCCTTGAGCAGGTAGCCGATCGACGTCGGCAGGTCGACGCCGGATCCGTCTTGACTCATGTCAGCAGTCTGACATACGCTGCTCGATGTCAGACAACTGACATCGACACGAGGAGCACCCATGCCCGTCACCGGCCCCGACTTCGTCTCCCTGCAGGTCCGCGACCTCGACGCCTCGCAGGCGTTCTACGAGCGGTACCTCGGCCTGGTCCGCTCACCCGCCGGACCTCCGCACGCCGTCGTCTTCACCACGACGCCGATCGCCTTCGCGCTGCGGGACGTCGTCCCCGGCACCGACCTCGACGCCGCCGACCAGCCCGGTGTCGGCGTCGCGCTCTGGCTGCACGGCACCGAGGTGCAGGCGATGCACGACGCCCTGCAGGCCGACGGGCACCGCATCGTCGCGAGCCCGATCGACGGGCCGTTCGGGCGGACGTTCACGTTCGCCGACCTGGATGGGTACCACGTGACGGTGCACGACCGGGCGTGAGTCTGGAGAGGATCAGTCTGCGCAGGTCGGGTCGCTGCCCGGGCCGGTGGTGGCATGCGGCGTCACGGTCTGTGACGAGCGATCACCGTAGGGGGGACTGCCAGATCGGGCCGGACGTCCAGCTGCTGACACCGACCCGCCCCACTGATCCGCAGCAGCGCCGGGACAAGCTCCAAGCAGCCCTCCCGATCAGCATCGGGAACAACGCCGACCGCGATCCGGAGGTCGCCGAGGCCGCTCGCTGCGCCTATCGGCGCCTCGAGGACGATTACGCCGGGTGCATCGAGCAAGCGCAGACAGCCGGGGAAGTGGACGCGACTCTCGACGCCCGAGCCCTGGCGACGTACTTCGTGGCGGTCACTCGCGGCATGGAGGTCCTCGGCACTGCCGGCGCCGACCGGTCGGTGCTCCTCAGCGTCGGCCGAGCGGCGTTCACCCTGCTCACCTGAAGTACGAGGCAACCCAGACCCTGGTCAAGTGCTTGTAGCGACCACACTGGGGGTGACCGACAGGAGATGGTGAGCCGAGACTCGACGGGAAACCAGGGCGCTCGTCGAGCGCGACCTCGACTTCGACTTCGTCCATCGGTGTGCCGTCAGGCCAGGCTCTGGAGCTACCTGTGCTGGTGGCGTCTCTGCGCGGCGATGATCGTGAAGCTCATCGCAGCCAGGACGGCGGTGACTCCGACTGCTGTGATCGTGATGGCGTCGGGGTGGATGACCGATTGACTGCGTAGCGCCTGCCACAGGGCGATCGCGGTGACGGCAGCGTACGTCGCTCCGGCCGCGACGACGATACGGAGCCGATCGGCCTCACTGAGCGCCCGGGGGAGCGTGACCGCGAGGATCGGCAGCACCTGCAGTGCGTGCATGCCGATGAAGTGGGACACGCGGAGATCTCCGTGGGCGGTGTTCCAGCCGAGGAAGAAGATGCCGCCGGTCGCGTCGTCACCGCCCACGGAGTGGGAGCCGTAGGTAGACGACGTCGGGTCGGCCAGCTGGGCCGCGGTGGGGATCACCATGAGGAAGCCCACGGACAGGCCGACCAGGGCGATGATCAGTCCGAGCCTCAGGGACCACGCCAGCGCCCTGTCCTCGATCCTGGAGAACATGGCCAGGAAGGCTCCGATGGCCAGTGTCGCGCAGTACATGAGGGTGACCCCACCGGCCATGAGCTGGTAGAAGAGCTGGTTCGTCGGAGTCGAGACGTTGAAGTGGCTTCCCACGCCGCGAACCACTTGGATCGAGATGACGACGATCTCCAGGAGGGACGCCGCTGCACCGATGGTTCCGGCCCACCAACCAATCCGACGCAGGACGGGCCGCTGCACCATCGAGAGCATCCATGCAAGGGTGATCGCGTAGAGCGCGAGGGAGATCGAGAACTTGAGAGGTTTGGCCCAGATCGGGTCTCCTGCCAATGTCCGCGGATCGAGGATCAGCCCGACGAGGCACACCACAGCCCAGAGACACATCACTGTGGTGAAGGCGACGAGCGGGCGGTGCCATCCGCGTACTCCGGTCCCGAGTGCGCGGGGACGGTCCTGGACGAGGCTCACGGGCGGGTGCTCGCTGCCGTCATCCGCTCGGAGATCGACCAGAGTCTCGCTGCTGTCTCCGGGTTCCGTGCCTGCTTCGACTGGCTGATCACCTCAGCCCCGCCTCGCATGTGCATCATCCGCCGGGGTCCGACGAAGGTGCCGCCGCGGAGGTCGGCTGAGGCGGCGAGCAGCGACGGCAGCGCACCGTCTTCCGGCTCCTGCCCCAGGATCGGGACGAGCCGATCCCAGAGGTTGGGGCGCTGACCGGCCGGCCGGTCGTAGATGGCTGTCTTGACCAACCCCGGGTGAGCGGCCAGCGCCCGCACTCGAGAGCCCGACGTCCGCAGCCGCCGGTCCAGCTCCGACGTGAACAGCAGGTTGGCGAGCTTGGAGTCCGCGTACGCCCGGCTCGCCTGGTACGGGCGTCGGTGCCAATCGAGGTCGTCGAGGTCGAGACGAGCCATCCGTTCCGCCTGGGACGCGACGGTGACGACGCGGTCGGTGATGTGCGGCAGGAGCAGCGTCGTCAGGAGGAAATGCCCCAGGTGGTTCGTGCCGAACTGGAGCTCGTGACCGTTGGCCGTCCGTTGGAGGTCCTTCGACTCGACGCCGGCGTTGTTGACGAGGATGGCGATCGGTTCGTCGATCCGGTCTGCGAAGTCACGCACCGTCTCGAGCCGCGCGAGGTCGAGTGGCAGGACGCGGTGCATCCCCGGAGTGCCGGGGAGGGTCGCTGCCACGGCTCGCCCCTTCTCCTGGTTCCGGACAGCGAGGATGATGCGTGATCCGGACTCGGCCAGGGCGACCGCGGTCGCTCGGCCGATGCCGCTGGTGCCGCCGGTGATGATGACGGTCTCGTTGGTCGGTGCCTGGCCTGCTCTGGTGTCGCCCATGCCCCTAATGTAGACACTGGCCACATTGTTGTCAACGTCTACACTGATCAGATGGCACAGCAAGCTCGCTCCTATCACCACGGGTCGCTGCGTGAGGAGCTCGTGCGAGAGGGGCGCGCGCTCCTGATCGAGGAGGGCCAGCAGGCGGTGACGGTGCGGGAGCTCGCGCGCCGCGTCGGCGTCAGCCATGGTGCGCCGCTCCGTCATTTCCGTGACCGGGACGCCGTCCTCGACGCGATCGCCGCGGACGGTTTCGACGAGCTGCATCGCCATCTCGGGGCCGCGCGGCAAGCGGGCACCCTCGAGCGTCGGCTCACGGAGTACATCCGCGCTCATGCTCAATTCGCGCAGCACAACGGCCCCCTGATGCAGCTGATGTTCGCGTCGACCGACGACGGCACGAATGCGGAGCGCGACCCCGGGGCCCAGTCTTCGGCCGAGCGCTTCTTCGCTTTGGGCGCGGAGTTGCTCGGGGAGCGCAGTCCGGAGTCGATGGGCCCGATGCCGTTCCTGGTTGCGGCGACGACAGAAGGCATCAGTGCCTTGACGGCCACCGGCCGGCTCCCTGAGGATCGCGTGGACGAAGTCGTCGTCGCGGCGGTGCGGGCACTCCTGCCGCAGATCGAGCAGCAGCTCGGCGTGACCGCCCACGAACCGGTCACCGCCCCGGACGCGTGAACCGGGACCGGCGCGCTCGACTCACAGCAGCCTCGCTGGGGTCGAGCCCGTCGAGGTGCTCGACCCTCTTCACGACGGCAGGCGAGCACGCGCACTTCACACCCTGATGGCCGACAGGATCGCGCCCGCCGTCAGTGACTCAGCCTGAGACCGCGACAGCCCGCCGTCGGTCGATCGCGCAGACAGCAAGCGCGATCCCCGCACCCAGGAGCGCTCCCACCGTGTTCATGAACCAGTCGTTCGTGTCGCACCGACGACCGAGTGCCGGCGCGAGGGCCTGTACGACCTCGATGGCGACGGAGAGCGCCACCGCGCCGGCAAGGACCGTGAGCGGTCGGTTCGTCGCGGTTCCGAGGAAGAGTACGAGCGGCAGCAGGAGTGCGACGTTGGCGAGCGTCTCGAGGCCCTGGAACGGGACGGAGAACTGCACGGTGCAGGTGACGCCGCCCGGGCGCGTGCCGTCGGGGAGCAGAGTGAGCACGAGCACCGCGACGAGCGACACCCCGGACAGGCCCAGCAGGATGCCGCGGAGCCGCAGGCGGTGGAGCAACCAGGCGAGGACGGCGGCGGCGGCGAGCGCCACCCAGAATGCCGCTCGGACCAGGGGTGCGTGTTCGATGAGGAACGTGGAGATCATTCGGAGCCTTCTTGGTCGTGGTCGGCGTGGTGGTCGAGTCGGTCGAGCCACACCCGCATGAGTGCCGACTCCTCCGGGAGCAACGGGCTCGCTCTGCCTGCTTCGAGTCGCGCGCGGAGCTGATGACGGGAGGCCGCGTCGACGTCACCGTGTCCCGGGCTGGGCGGCTGCACGAGGACGGCGCCGAGGACCGCGTCCCGGAGCGCGTCGGCGACCTCGTCGGAGTCGTCCTGGCGGTTGGTGCTCATCCGATCCAGTGCGAGCCCGACGTTCGCGGCGAGCAGCATCGTCGCCGCGACCCTGACGTCGACACGGAGCATGCCGGCGGCTGCACAGCGGGTGAGCGTCCGCTCGAGGAGCGCGGTCACGCCGTCGCGCGCCGAACTGCTGGCCCACGGCCGAGGAGCGAACATCAGTCGGTAGAGCGCGGCGTGCTCGCGCGCGAATGCGAGGTGGTCGTCCCAGCCGCGTCGCAGGTCCGCCGACGGGTCGTCGGACACCTCGAGCTCGGCCTTCCTGGCCGCGTACCGCTCGAGACCTACGTCGGCGAGGGCGTCGAGCAGCCCGCGCTTGTCGCCGAAGACGCGGTAGAGCACGGGCTGGGTGACGCCGACTGCTTCGCATACAGCACGGGTGGCGATGTCGCCGTCGGGAGCTGCGACGAGCTGCTCCTCTGCCGCGCGGAGCAGCGCGCTCCGGAGTGCTTCATCAGATCGAGCCATAGAACAATCGTAGCGCAGCTGGTATCGGTGATCGTATCTGTGCTAGCTTTTGCGTAGCGTCGAAATGCTCGGTGCATATCAGTGAAAGGAAGCACGATGAGCAGCACTCCAGAACGCGTCGCAGTCGTCACGGGGGGCTCACGTGGCATCGGCCGCGCGGTGTCGACCCGGCTGGCAGCCGACGGCTTCACGGTCGTCGTGAACCACGCCAGCGGGACGGCCGCGGCCGCCGCCACCGTCGAGCGGATCCAGGAAGCGGGCGGTCGCGCCGTCGCCGTGCAGGCCGACGTCGCCGACGAGCACGCCGTCGCCGCGATGTTCGATCGGGTCGAGGCCGACCACGGCGGCGTCGACGTCGTCGTGCACTCCGCCGGACGACTCGCACTGTCGACGATCGCCGACCAGGACCTCGACGTCCTCGACGCACTGCACCGGACGAACATCCGCGGGACCTTCGTCGTCGCGCAGCAGGCGGCGCGCAGGCTCCGGGCTGGCGGCACGTTCGTCGGCATGTCAACCTCGGTGGTCGGGACGCAGTTCCCGACTTACGGCGCCTACGTCGCGAGCAAGAGCGCCGTCGAAGGCATGACGCTGATCCTGGCGAAGGAGCTCCGCGGCCGGGACGTCACGGCGAACGTGGTGGCCCCGGGACCGACGGCGACGGAGCTGTTCCTCGACGGCAAGACCCAGGAGCAGATCGACACGCTGTCGAAGGTCCCGCCCCTCGAGCGGCTCGGCACGCCGGAGGACATCGCGGCGGTCGTGGCGTTCCTCGCCGGACCCGACGGCCACTGGGTCAACGGCCAGACCATCCGCGCCAACGGCGGGATGGTCTGATGACCGCTCCACGGGTCGTCCTCGTCACGGGTGCGTCCAGCGGCTTCGGTCGGCTGACGGCTGAGGCGCTCGCGCGGGCGGGCCACGTGGTCGTCGCGGGGATGCGCGCGATCGACCGTCGGAACGCGACGGCTCGCACCGAGCTCGAGGATCTCGCCATCCGCGAGGGCTTGCAGCTCAGCGCCGTCGAGCTCGACGTCCAGTCACAACAGTCCGTCGATGACGCCGTCGACTCGGTCGTCCGTTCACACGGGCGGATCGACGTCCTCGTGCAGAACGCCGGCCACATGGCCTACGGCCCGGCCGAAGCATTCACGCCCGAGCAGTTCATGGCCCTCTACGACGTCAACGTCGTCGGCGCACAACGCGTCGCCCGCGCCGTCCTGCCGCACATGCGCGTCAGCCGCTCAGGACTGGTCGTGTGGGTCGGCAGCTCATCGACCCGCGGCGGGCACCCGCCGTTCCTCGCGCCGTACTTCGCGGCGAAGGCCGGCATGGACGCCCTGGCCGAGAGCTACGCCGCGGAGCTCGTCCGCTTCGGCATCGACACCACCATCGTGGTCCCGGGAGCCTTCACCTCGGGAACGAACCACTTCACGAGCGCTGCGGTCCCGATCGACGCCGCCCGAGTCGCTGCACACGACGAGGAGTACGGGGCGCTCCGGCAGGACCTCACTGACCGCCTCGCCGCGATCGTCCCGGTGGACGCCGACGTGCAGGACGTCGCCGACGAGATCGTCCGCGTGGTCAGCCTCCCAGAGGGAACCCGCCCCTACCGGACCCACGTCGACCCATCCCGCGACGGCAGCGAGGTCGTCTCAGCGGTGGCGGACCGCATCCGGTCCGAGTTCTACCACCGCGTCGGCATCGAGGACCTGCTGTCCTCCAACGCCGCACTTTGACCCCCGGACCGCCCGGGAAACCCCACCGAGAGGAACACCATGCCCTTCGCCAACATCAAGGTCCCCGCTGACACCCTGACCGCCGAGTCGAAGAAGAAGCTGCAGGACGCCGTCACCGACGCCATCGTCGACGCCTACGGGGAGCGAGCGCGCCCGACCACCCTCGTCATCCTCGACGAGGTCGCCGACGGAGGTTGGATGCTCGGCGGCACCATCCTCAACGAGGCGATGCTCGGCCGCGTCTGAGTCCGCTGACCACGCGCTGACGAAGGGACCCGGAAGACCGGGTCCCTTCGTCACCAGTTTGAGAAGACGGCGTCACACTGTCCGTGGCCGATTCCCTCATCGAGAACTTGCTTCCCCAGCGTTCGCGTGCGTCTCGCAGTCGCGGCCGCCGACAGGGCCCAGCGCCGACAACGTGTCTCATGTCTCACGCGCGATGAGGGTTCGTTGTCTACTTCTCGGCCCCACGCAGCGCTGACGTCGCGGTACCGGCGCTCGTCATCCCGTCGCGCCGGCGATGACTCCTCGAACGAACTTCACGCGTTGCACGCGGCAGTTTGATGGCGTGTCCCAGAATCGTCACCGGCACCGTGCTGTTCGCCGGACTCCTGTTCTGGCTCCCGGTGCCGTGCAGCCCTGCGTCCGCGAGCGGGACCTTCGCAAACGGATCGCCCACCGAGGCGCCTTCACAGCGTCATCCCCAGCACCGTACGAACAGCGATGGCCCCGCCGTGTTCGTCCGGTCGTCGTGTCATCCCGATCTTCTGCGCGACCCTCTCAGAGGCAGCATTGTCGGGATGGATGACCGCGACGAGTTCGGCCGCGTCGAGGGCCGCACGAGCGAAGTCCCGACAGGCAGCCGCTGCCTCGGTTGCGTAGCCCTGCCCGTGGAACATCGTGCGCACGTGGTAGCCGACCTCGAGCATCGGGACGCCGTTGACGTCCTGCCAGGTCAGTCCGCAGTCACCGACGAACTGCCCCGCGTGCGTCTCGATGATCCAGAGCCCGAAGCCGTGGGCGGCGTAGTTGTCCTGGTTCCAGGCGATCCATCGCGCCGCGTCGTCACGACTCTTCGGTGCGGGGTAGAACTCCATGACCTGCGGGTCTCCGAGCAGGTCGGCCATGTCGCCGAGGTCTGCCGGGGTCATCTCACGGAAGCGGAGCCGCGTGGTGGGAGCAGGGAGCATCTCAGCACCGTACCGGCCGCCGATCAGTCGTCGGACGCGTCAGAGGTCGCCGGGGCCACCAGGCGCCGCCGGTCCCCGTCCCGCCCGACGCAAGCCGCACCTCCAGCCCGGTGGCCGGACCTCAGCCCGCAGGAACCGCCTGCGCGACCGCGAGCCGCGCGACCAGCTCGACGTGCCGCGCCATGTCGTACGACGGGTCGAAGAGCCACTGCAGCTGCATGCCGTCGGACACCGCGAGCAGCACGGTCGTCAGCTCGACCGGGTCGACGTCCGGTCGGAGCAGCCCGTCCTGCTGCATGGCGCGGAAGTCGGCGGACAGGTCACGGCGGCTGCGCTCGTAGCGCTCCCGGAAGTAGGCGTGCGCCGGGTGCTCGGGGTCGGTGGCGGCCGCCGCGGACAGGTTGACGAACATCTGCACGAGACCGGGGACCTCGACGTTGTGTCGGACGATCGCGATGAGCAGCGCCGCGGGGTCCGAGGCGTGCCAGTCGTGCTCCAGGTCGAGCTGGTCGCGGCGTCGGAGGATCTCGACCCACAGGTCGTCCTTCGAGTCGAAGTAGTGCAGCAGGCCGGCCTGGGTGAGCCCGACGGCTGCGGCGATGTCGTTGATGCTCGTCCGTCGGAAACCCTGCGAGGCGACGAGGTCCAGCGCGACCGTCAGGAGCTCCTCGCGCTTCGCGATCCCCTTCGCGTACGAACCTCGTCGTGCCATGGCAGGACTGTACCGCTCGGAATGCCGACAAAAACCTAGTGCCAGTCGGTTTTGGTGTTACGGTGGCGACAGCCGCCGACGGAGGCGTGCGAGTCACCGATGGCGGTGGCGTTCCCGAGAAGAGGTTGCCGTGGCCAACGACGCACGACTCGTCCCCGACACCCCGACCGCGGTGGCTCCCACCGTCGGACGTGGAAGCCCGCTCATGTACACGATCGGCATGCCGCTCGCGATGTTCGGTCTGTACATCGCCCTGCTGCCGCCCGTGCTCGTCGCGATGGCGCTCAAGGTCGCCGAGATCGCTCCGGACGACCAGGCGGGCGTGCTCGGCCTGGCGCTCGGCATCGGCGCGTTCGCCGCGATGGTCGCCAACCCCCTGGCGGGTCGCTTCAGCGACCGGACTGCCGGGAGGCTCGGCATGCGTCGTCCGTGGATCATCGGTGGCACGGTGGTCGGGTTCGCAGCCCTCGTGGTCGTCGCGACGACGTCCTCCACCGTCGTGCTCGTGATCGGGTGGGCCGTGGCGCAGATCGCCTACAACGCCACGATCGCGGCGCTCACGGCCGTCCTGCCGGACCACGTCACGCGGTCGCAGCGCGGTCGGGTCGCGGCGCTGCTCGGGCTCGCGCAGAACCTCGCACTCGTCGGCGGCACCTTCCTGGTGCAGCTCTTCTCGACCTCGGCGTCGCAGATGATCGTCCCCGGGGCGATCGGCTCGGTCGTGGTCGTGCTCTACGCGGTGGTCTTCCGGGACCGCGTGCTCGCCGCGAAGCCGACGTCGAAGCTCGGCATCGGGCAGCTGTTCGGGTCGTTCGTGTTCAACCCCCGGAAGCACCCGGACCTCGGCTGGGCGTGGCTGACGCGGTTCATGATGGTCGCGGCGCAGTACACGGCGGTCAGCTACCTCACCTACTTCCTGCGGGACGACATCGGGGTCGACAAGACGAACCTGGCGAACGCCGTGTTCCAGGGGACGCTCTGGAACGTGATCGGGATCGTCCTGACCTCGCTCGTCGCCGGGTGGCTCTCCGATCGGCTCGGCCGGCGGAAGCTGTTCGTCGCGGTCGCCGGCATCGTCGGCATCGCCGGACTCGTGATCATCGCGCTCGCCCCGTCACTCGGCATGGTCCTCGTCGGTGAGTTCGTGATGGGCGCCGGCATGGGCGTCTTCTACGCGGTCGACCTCGCACTGATCACCGACGTGCTGCCGTCCGACCAGGACAACGCGAAGGACCTCGGCGTGGTCAACATCGCCCAGGCGCTTCCGCAGTCGCTCGTACCGGCGGCCGCTCCCGGCGTGATCGCCGTGACCGGCGGGTACTCCGGGTTCTTCATCACCGGCGCCGTCATCGGGCTGCTCGGGATCTTCTCGGTCTCGCGCATCCGCGGTGTCCGCTGACCTGCTGCTCTCCACTGCTCTCGACGAAGGGACCGATCACCGTGACCGACCTGCCCACCGCCACCACCGCCTCCAGTCCGACGGCGGAGCGCATCGACGCGCTGCTCGCCGAGCTGACCACCGAGGAGAAGGTGCAGCTGCTCACCGGGCGTGACTTCTGGACCACCTGGCCGATCGAGAAGATCGGGCTGCGCCGGATCCTCATGTCGGACGGGCCCTCCGGGGTCCGCGGCGAGGTCTGGGACGAGCGTGACCCGTCCCTCAACCTGCCGTCGGCGACCGCGCTGAGCGCGTCGTGGGACCGCGCGATCGCGAAGCGCTACGGCGCTGCGGCTGCGGTGGAGGCGCGTCGCAAGGGGGTCGACGTCGTGCTCGGTCCGACGATCAACCTGCACCGGTCGCCGCTGGGCGGCCGGCACTTCGAGGCGTTCAGCGAGGACCCGGTGCTCACCGGCGACCTGGCGGCGTCGTACGTGGCGGGGGTGCAGGAGAACGGCGTCGCCGCGACGCCGAAGCACTACATCGCGAACGACTACGAGACCGACCGCTTCACCGCGTCGACCGAGGTCTCCGACCGGGCCCTGCGCGAGCTGTACCTGCTGGCGTTCGAGAAGGCCGTCACCGAGGCGCACGCCTGGGCGGTCATGTCGTCGTACAACGCGATCAACGGCGTGACGGCGTCGGAGAACGACCTGCTCGAGACGCCGCTCAGCTCCGAGTGGGGCTTCGACGGCATCGTCGTGTCCGACTGGACCGGCGTGCGCTCGATCGACTCCGCGAAGGCGTCGCAGGACGTCGCGATGCCCGGCCCGAACCCGTGGTGGAGCGAGGGTCCGCTCCGCGCCGCCGTGCAGTCCGGTGACGTGCCGATGGAGGCGATCGACCGCAAGGTCCGCCGCATCCTGACCCTGGCCGCCCGGGTCGGCGCCCTCGAGGGCTTCGAGCCCGTCGCCGCGCAGCCGGTGCACGTCGAGGACGGCGTCGCGTTCGTCCGCGAAGCCGAGGCCGAGGGCACCGTGCTGGTGCGGAACACCGGCGTGCTGCCGCTCGACGCCTCCGCGGTGTCGCGCATCGCCGTGATCGGGCACAACGCCGACCAGGCCCGCACGCAGGGCGGCGGCTCGGCCACGGTCGTGCCCTCGCAGGTCGTGTCACCGCTCGACGGGATCCGCTCGGCCTTCCCGGGCGCCACGGTCGACCACGCCATCGGCGCCGTCGTGCAGGAGGGCATCGCGGAGTTCCCGCTGTCCGCCATCACGAACCCGGCGACGGGGGAGCCCGGCGCCCGGGTCGCCTTCGTCAAGGACGGCGAGGAACTGTACGTCGAGGACCGTCGTGCCACGGCACTGTTCTGGTTCGGCGGCGACGCCCCCACCCGCGAGGCCGACCGGCTCGACGTCACCACGACGTACACGGCCGAGTCCACGGGCACCGTGCGGATCGGCATCGGTGCGGCCGGCCGGTCGCGGATGTGGATCGACGGCGAGCTCGTGCTCGACGAGGACGTGCCGTTCGACGGCGACCAGCTCGGTGCGGCGTTCCTCAACCCGCCGGCACGCTCGGTGCCCGTGTCGGTGACCTCCGGGCAGCAGCTCGCGATCCGCATCGAGCACGACGTCATCCAGGACGAGACACTCGGCGGGGTGCTGGCGTACCAGTTCGGCACGGAGCCGTCCGACGAGGACCCGTCGGTGCTCATCGACGCGGCGGTCGAGGCTGCCCGCACGGCCGACGTCGCCGTGGTGGTGGTCGGCACGAACTCCCGGGTCGAGTCCGAGGGCTACGACCGCTCGTCGCTCGCACTGTCCGGCCACCAGGACGACCTGGTCCGTGCGGTCGCCGCGGTGAACCCGAACACGGTCGTCGTCGTGAACGCCGGTTCGCCGGTCGAGATGCCGTGGCGGAACGACGTCGCCGCGGTCCTGCTCACCTGGTTCGGCGGGCAGGAGTACGGCAACGCCCTGGCCGACGTGCTCACCGGAGCGCGGGAGCCCGGCGGGCGCCTGCCCACCACCTGGCCGGTCGCGATGGCGGACGTCCCCGTGCTCGACGTCACGCCGGTCGACGGGAAGGTGTCGTACGACGAGGGCGTGCACGTCGGCTACCGGGCGTGGCTCCGCGCCGGCACCGAACCGGCGTACCCGTTCGGGCACGGACTCGGCTACACGACCTGGACGATCGACGGGGTCACCGCGACGCCGACGGTGTCCGAGGGCGATGCGGTCATCGTCACGGCGACGGTCGCGAACACCGGGGCCCGTGCCGGCAAGCACGTCGTGCAGGTCTACGCCTCGCGCGAGGCGTCCGAGGTGGACCGCCCCGTCCGGTGGTTGGTGGGCTTCGCGCCGGTCCGGCTCGGAGCGGGCGAGTCCACCGAGGTCTCGATCGAGGTCCCGGCCCGGGCGTTCGCGCACTGGGACGGTTCGTGGCGGTACGAGTCGGGACGGTTCACCCTGCACGTCGGGAGTTCCGTGCTGGACGAGGCCGGGACGACGACCGTCGAACTGGGATGACGCGTGACGCCGGGGCGCGGCGCAGGCGCCCTGGCGCGCCGGCGCCCTGGCGCCCCGGCGCTGAGGGACCCCGGCGTCACGTGGCGTCACGGTCCGTGACGGACGCCCGGTCCCCGTCGTACGGTCGCGTCGTGACCACGAACCGCGAACCCCGGCAGATCCGCTTCAACGCGTTCGACATGAACTGCGTCGCCCACCAGTCCTCCGGGCTGTGGCGCCACCCGCGCGACCGTTCCCGGCACTACAACGACCTGTCGTACTGGACCGACCTGGCGAAGACGCTCGAGCGCGGGGCGTTCGACGGCATCTTCATCGCCGACGTCCTGGGCACGTACGACGTCTACGGCGGCACGAACGAGGCCGCGCTGCGCACCGGGTCGCAGGTGCCGGTGAACGACCCGATCCTGCTCGTGTCCGCGATGGCCGCCGTCACCGAGCACCTGGGCTTCGGCATCACCGCCGGCACCGCCTACGAGCACCCGTACCCGTTCGCCCGGCGCATCTCGACGCTCGACCACCTGACGAAGGGCCGCGTCGGCTGGAACGTCGTCACCGGGTACCTGCCGAGCGCCGCCCGCAACATGGGGCAGACCGACCAGCTGAGCCACGACGACCGGTACGACGTGGCCGACGAGTACCTCGAGGTCCTCTACAAGCTGTGGGAGGGCTCGTGGGAGGACGACGCCGTCATCGAGGACCGCGAGACCGGCGTCTTCACCGACCCCGCGAAGGTGCACCCCATCGAGCACCACGGCACGCACTTCGACGTGCCCGGCATCCACCTGTCCGAGCCGTCCGTGCAGCGCTCGCCCGTCATCTACCAGGCCGGTGCGTCACCGCGGGGGATCCGGTTCGCCGCCGAGAACGCCGAGGCCGTCTTCGTCGGCGCCCCGACCCTGCCGCAGCTGGCCGCCACCGTCGCGAAGATCCGGGACGCCCTGGAGGCTGCTGGTCGCGACCGGTACGCCGCCAAGGTCTACACGCTGCTCACCGTGATCACCGACGAGACCGACGAACTCGCGCAGGCGAAGTACCGCGACTACCTGTCCTACGCGTCCGAGGAGGGCGCGCTCGTCCTCAACTCCGGCTGGATGGGCGTCGACCTGTCGCAGTACGACCTGGACGAGCCGCTCGGCAACATCGAGTCGAACGCGATCCAGTCGGCGGCCGCGAACCTGTCCGCGGCGACGGGGGAGGACGGCACGACGTGGACCGTGCGGGACATCGCCAGGCAGACGGCGATCGGCGGCCTGGGTCCGGTCGAGGTCGGCAGCGGAGCGACCATCGCGCAGCGCCTCGTCGACATCCAGGAGCAGACCGACGTCGACGGCTTCAACCTGGCGTACGCGGTGTCTCCGGGCACGTGGGAGGACGTCATCGAGTTCGTGGTCCCCGAGCTCCGGGCCCGCGGCGCCTACCCCGAGGGCTACCGCGAGGGGTCGCTCCGGAACAAACTGCTCGGTCGCGGCGACCGCCTGCCCGAGGAGCACCGCGGGGCGTCGTTCCGGGTGCGGGAGTCCGCGGCGGCCTCGGCCTGACGCGCAGCAGCCCGGTCGTAGGGTGGTCGGGTGATCGAGTCGACGGCAGCCGTGCGGGTCGCGGGACCCCGGGACACCGGGGACCGTGACCGCATCGACCGTGCCTGCATCGACCTCTGGGCCGCTGCCGTCGCAGCACGCGACGGCCTGGCCGAGGACCCGGCCGTCCGCGTGCGGGCGGCTGCGAAGTTCGCCGCCGACCGGGTCGCACTCGTCGTCGCCCCCGGAGCGGACGACACCGGGAACGCCGGCACGGTGCGGGGTTTCGCGCTCGTCACGGCACCCGGGACCGGCGGGGGAGCGGGCCCTGCGGACGCCGCCTACCTGAGCCTGCTCGCCGTGGATCCCACGGCGCAGGGCAGTGGCCTCGGCCGGGCGCTGCTCGTCGCGGCGGTGGACGCCGCCCGGGCCGCCGGACACGAGCACTGCATGCTGCACGCGCTCGAGGACAACGCCCCGGCCCTCCGCCTCTACCGCAGCGCGGGGTTCCGGCCGGTCGGCGAGCCGTTCCCGCACGCGCTGAGCGGCCGTCCGACGCGCACCCACGTGGTCTGAACCGGGCCCTGCCGGCCCGGACCCGGCCTACGTGAGTCGCCCCGGGCCTCCCGGTCGGGACGGCGCCACCGGCACCCAGTCGCCCTGCCCGGCGACCCGGCCGTCCCCGGAGGACCGACCCGTCACCCGACGCCGGACCCACGGGACGACGTGGTCGCGGTAGTACCGGAGCTCCGTGGCGACCGACGTCTTCGTCGCGTCCGGCACGCGGGGCACGGCGGCTTCGGGACCGTCGGCGATCGCGTGCAGGGCCAGGTCGGCGACCCGCTGGTGTCCGAGCGGGTTCATGTGCAGACGGTCCTCGGACCAGAACTCGGCGCGGCCGAGGTGTGCGTCGCGCGAGACGTCGACGAACGGCAGCCCGCGCTCCCGGCTGAACCCGGTCAACGCTTCGGCCCAGGCGTCACCGCGCGCGTTGATCATCCGGCCGAGGGGCAGCCGGGCGCTGGGGTCGGCGGGGCTGAGGAGCGCGAGGCGGATCCCGCGGGCGGCGACGGCGTCGGCGGCCTCGGCCAGTCGACCGAGCAGCACGTCGACGTCGTAGCCGGGGCGGAGCATGTCGTTGCCGCCGCCGCAGAAGGTGATGAGCGTCGGCGCCGGGTCGAGGGCGAGGGCCGCGTCGAGCTGCCCGTCGAGTACCCCGGCGAGCAGACGGCCGCGGATCGCCAGGTTCGCGTACGACACCGGACCGGGCAGGTGGTCCGCCAGGCCGACCGCCAGCCGTCCGGCCCAGCCGGGGAACGGGACGTCGCCGTCGTCGCCGACGCCCTCGGAGAAGCTGTCCCCGATCGCGACGTAGCGGACGGGGTCGGTGCGGGCGGGGACGGCGGACATGGTCCTCCTCGGGGAACGGGATCGGTGCGGTCTCCATCGTGCTCCTCCGCGCGGAGCCATGCTGAGGGAAGGCTTGCCTCACCACGAAAGCCCCGGTCAGGGCAGCCTTCCCTTGCTGGTGCGATCAGCTGACAAGTGCTTTCCTTTCCTCATGTCCACCGCAGCTGACCTCGCGCTCCCCGCTACCGAGCACGACGACGCCACGAGCGCCGCCCGCCTCAACTGGCTGCGTGCCGGCCTCCTCGGCGCGAACGACGGCATCGTGTCCGTCGCCGCCGTCCTGGTCGGCGTCGCCGGCACCGGCGCTGCGGCCGGACCGGTCCTGGCTGCCGGCACCGCCGCCCTCGTCGGTGGTGCGGTGTCGATGGCGCTCGGTGAGTACGTCTCCGTCAGCGGTGCGCGTGACGCCCAGCGCACCGGGCAGGCCGCCCACCAGGCGCAGCTCGAAGCCGAGTCCGAGGACCAGGCCACCATCGCCGCGCACTACCGCGGGCTCGGGGTCTCCGCCGACGTCGCCGACACCGTCGCCGCTGAACTCGTCCGCCCCGAGGTCCGGGACCGCCGGGCCGCCGCAGCCCTCCGCGACGCCGAGGACGAGGTCGTCAGCCCCTGGCGCGCGGCCTGGGTCTCTGCAGCGACCTTCACGGTCGGTGCCGCACTGCCGTTCCTCGCGATGCTCCTGGCCCCGGCGTCGAGCCAGATCATGGTGACCGTCGTCGCCGTCCTCATCGCGCTCGCCGTCACCGGCACCACCGGTGCGACCCTCGGCGGGGCGCCCCGGGGCCGGGCGACGATCCGCGTCGTGCTCGGGGGAGCGCTCGCCCTCGCCGCCACCTACGGCGCCGGCACGCTGCTCGGGGCACACGCGTCCTGACGGGGGTGCGGCCTGCTGGGCGTGCTCGACGGACGGGAGGCCCGGGTGACGTGGGCGCCGGCGGGCACGTGATCCTGTGTCTTTTAAAAAAATGAAGCAGGCGACGCACAGTAATATTTGTATATTTAGGTG
>NZ_JARUXD010000065.1:0-19318 GCF_030433875.1 Curtobacterium sp. PsM8
CGCGCCACGGGATGCCGTGGCGCGAGCCGTCTTCTGTGGTGCTGATCCGAACGGCACCGGGCGGCGCGGTGGTCGGCGGAGGTGCTACTCGCGCATCGCCTTGCCGACGCGGCTGTTGCGGCGGCTGTAGCCGAAGTAGATCGCGAAGCCGATGACGAGCCAGACGACGAACCGGATCCAGGTCTCGACCTCGAGGTTGAGCATCAGCCAGAAGCAGAGCACCGCGGACAGGATCGGGACCACCGGCGACCACGGCACCCGGAATGCGCGGGGAGCGTCGGGGCGGGACTTCCGGAGCACGATGATGCCGATCGACACGAGCACGAAGGCGGAGAGCGTGCCGATGTTGATCATGCCCTCGAGCTTGTCGACCGCGGTGAACCCGGCGAGGAACGCGACGACGATGCCGGCGACGACCTGCACGCGGACCGGGGTCTGCGTCTTCGGGTTCGTGACCGAGAACCAGCGGGGCAGCAGGCCGTCGCGGCTCATCGAGAACACGATGCGGGACAGGCCGAGCAGCAGCACCATGACGACCGTGGTCAGGCCGATCAGGGAACCGATGGCGATGATGCCGGCCGCCCAGGGCAGCCCGACGATGTCGAACGCGGACGCCAGCGAGGGCGCTTTCTCTTCAGCGAGCTGCTTGTACGACACCATGCCGGTGATCACGATGCTGACGCCGACGTAGAGCAGCGTGACGATGCCGAGACCGATGAAGATGCCGCGGGGCAGGGTCTTCTGCGGGTTCTCGGTCTCCTCGGCACTCGTGGCGACGACGTCGAAGCCGATGAAGGCGAAGAACACCAGCGACGCCGCGGCGAGCAGCCCGAAGACGCCGTACTGCGCCGGTGCCGCACCGGTGATCCACGACACGAGCGACTGCGTCAGCACGCTGCCCTCGGCACCCTTGGTCGGCTCCGCGGCGGGGATGAACGGCGTGAAGTTCGCGGCCTTGACGAAGAAGGCGCCGACCACGATGACGAACAGGACGATCGCGACCTTGATGACGGTGATGACCGCGGAGACCCGGCTGGACAGCCGCGTGCCGAACGCCAGCAGCGCCGTGAACACGCCGACGATGAGGACCGGGCCCCAGGTGAAGCCGATCGGGCCGATCGCGATGGTGCTCGGCAGTGTGACGCCGAACACGTCGAACGCGGTGCTGAGGTAGATGCCCCAGTACTTCGCGATGACGGCGCTGGCGGTCAGGGTCTCGAGGATCAGGTCCCACCCGACGATCCACGCGAGCAATTCGCCCATCGTGGCGTAGGTGAACGTGTACGCCGAGCCGGCGACCGGGATCGTCGAGGCGAACTCGGCGTAACACATGATCGCCAGGCCGCACGTGACGGCGGCGAGCAGGAACGACACGATCACGCCGGGGCCGGCGAAGTTCGCGGCGGCGTTCGCGCCGACCGAGAAGATGCCGGCGCCGACCGCGACGGCGATCCCCATCGCGGCGATGTCGAACGTCTTCAGGGAGCGCTTGAGCGAGCGCCCCTTCTCGTCGGCGTCGGCGAGCGACGCCTCGATGGACTTGGTGCGGAGGGCCATGGGACGTTCCCGTCATCGGAGCAGGCGGACCCCGGAAGGGTAGTGGTATACCGCACAGCGGTGCAACCGGGGACCGCGTCGCGCCGATCAGAAGGCAGCGTCGGAGCGCCCATCGCGCCATGCACGGAGGAACCGTGCTCCGGCCTCGTCGTGGATGACACCGTCCGGCGCGGTGAGCACCGGGTACGGCGTCTCGGGGACGCCGTCGGCCGGTCGGACGTCGACGTGTGCGACCCGGTGCCCGTTCGCGTGCAGCCAGTCCGCCATCGCGTAGTCGCTGCGGGAGTCGCCGACCGTCCGCCACTCGAGGGGGAGGTCGCCGTCCTCGGCCAGGAGCTCGAGTGCCCGCTCGGCGCCGAGGTCCTTGCCGCTGCGGTCGGACTCGACGTCGGTCGAGATGATCGTCGGGTCGACGCGCCACGCGACCGCGCCGTGCTCGTCCGGACGCACGTCGTCGAGGCGGCGGACGCCGAGGCCCCGGCGCTCGAGTGCGGCCATCGCCTGCGCGTCGAACGCGGGCTGCCGCGCGAGGTACGCCGCACTGTCGACGTCGACCAGCTGCTCGATCGACACCATGGCGTGCTTGGTCTCGTCGAAGAACACCAGGTCGGCGTACTCGTCGCGGACGAGCTCGCGCATCTCGTCGGCGAAGTCCCGCGGCAGCGCCAGGTCCTCGGCGACGGTCAGGTCTCCCATGCCGTCGGGGAACTGCGGGCCGATCGAGCACCAGACAGCACCCTTCTCGCACACCGCGTGCACCCGTCCGCCCGCGGCGAGACCGCCGGCGACGAGGGGGCCGACGACCTGCTCCCGGATGAAGGCGTCGCTGCGTCCGGTGTTGAACACGACGGGGATGCCCTCGGCCGCCAGGGCGACGAGGTCCTCGACGATGCTCGGGATCGCGATGGTCCGCGAGAGCGGGCTGGCGATCGGGCCGTCGACGTCGAGCAGGAGTCCGAGGCGGGGTGCGTTCACCCGTCCATCCTGGCGTAGGTCAGCGGGCGCAGCCACGGCGCGGCGTGCGATTCAGTGCGCGTCGGGACTGGGCTGGGTCTGGAGGAACCCGTCGACCGTGCTCCGCAGCACCGCGGGGTCCGGCACGTGGCCCTGCCCCTCGAGCACCACGGCCGTCGAGCCGGGCACCGTCTCGACCACCGCGCGCGCTGCCGCCCGGGTCCAGGTGGGTCCGGTGGTGCCCGCGGCGACGAGCACCGGGATCCCCACCGCGGCGAGTGCCCGCTCCGGCACGACGAGGCCACTGAGGACCCGGACGTCACGGCCGAGGACCCCGGCGTCGGCGAGCAGGGCCTTCCACAGCTTCGGCTTGAGGGGCACGGCGGAGACCTGCAGCATCGGGATGCCGAGCACGCGGGTGAGGTAGGCGCGGACCGCGGCGGCTCGGCGGCCGCCGGCGATCATCTCGTCGAGGCGGTCGGCGAAGAGGACGTCGTCGGCGTGCGCGTCGACGCTCGCGCGGTACGGCGGTTCGTAGAGCACGGCACGGCCGACCGGGACGCCGGTGGCGACGGCGTGCAGGACGACGGCGGCACCGACGCAGATGCCGAGGAGGTCGACGGGAGCGCCGACGTCGGCGACCACGGCGGCGAGGTCCTCGACCTCTCGCGCGACCGACCAGGGCCGGGTGTCACCGCTCTCCCCGCGGCCGCGGCGGTCGTACGTGACGACCCGGTAGCGGTCGGAGAACGCGGCGACGACCCCGTCCACGAACGGGGTGCCCCGGTGGTCGAAGGCTCCGCCCACGAGGACGAGCGCAGGGCCGTCCCCGCTCGACGAGACCGCGATCCGTGTGCCGTCCGCTGACAGCACCGATCGGTCGGCGGTGGTCGTCATGGCGTCCTCGTTCGGTCTCGACGGCGAGTGGCGCGCCCCCGGTCGTGCGGCACCCGGAGGGTACGACACGCATCGCGCTCGACGCTGATCTCGGTCCACGGAGTTCCGTGGACCACGCCGTCGTCGTGAGTCTGACAGGCCCGGGGCTCCGCGTCACCACCCACGTCCTGGGGGAGCGCTTGATGCTCCCTGTGAACGCGTGACCCGTCCGAGGGGTGCTCAGACGAGGGCGTCGGCGGCCACGGACTCGCGCTCGAGCAGCGACCGCTTGACGTCGAGCCCCCAGGCGAACCCGCCGAGGGAACCGTCAGAGCGCAGGACCCGGTGACAGGGCACGAAGAGGGCGGGGGCGTTCCGGGCGCAGACACTGGCGGCAGCGCGGACGGCGTCCGGGCGACCCATCGCGCTCGCGAACGCCGTGTACGTCAGCGTGGACCCCGCGGGGATGTCCCGGAGCCGCCGCCAGCCCTCGGCGAAGAGCTCGGTGCCGACCTGGTGGACGGGCACCTGCATGGCGTGCTCGGGCTCCCCCGCGTAGTAGGCGTCCACGGCGTCGGCCGCGCGGACCTGCCCGTCGAGGACCCGCGTCGGCCGGTACCGTTCGGCCAGGCGCGCGAGGATCCGGTCCGGGTCGGCGGTCCACCCCGAGGCGAGGACCCGCCCGCGGTCGTCTTCGAGCACGGTGAAGGGCCCGTCGGGGGTGGAGAGGGTGGTGAGGACGGCGTCGGTCATCGGGGTTCCTTCCCGGGGTTCGTGGAGGTCGCTGCGGTCCGGTCCATCGCGCGATCGATGATCGGCCGCCAGCAGTGCATCGTGAGGTAGCTCCGCCAGGGGGCCACCCGTTCCGACCATAGGGAGAGTTCACGCGCCGTCCCGGGCAGCCCGAGTTCCTGTGCACCGTTCCGCACGGCGAGGTCGCTGTGCAGGAAGAGATCGGGGTGGTGCCGGACCCGGAGTGCGACGTAGTCCGCCGTCCACGGGCCGATGCCCTTCACGGCGAGCAGGCCCGAGCGGAGTTCGTCGAGCGACTGACCGCCGTGGACGACGAGACTGCCGTCCGCGAGCGCCGCCGCGACGCGCATGATCGTGTCGACGCGGGCTGCGGGGCCGCGGAGGACCTCCCGCCCGCGCTCGGCGATCACCGCGGCACGGGGGAACAGCCGCACGACGGACTCGTCGGAGTCAGGGACCCCCGGCACGAGTCCCGCCGCCACCTGCTCCCCCAGCGCCGCCACGAGCCGTGTCTGCGCGGTCCGGGCCGCCGCGACGGACACCTGCTGCCCGATGAGGGTGCGGAACACCACCTCGTGCGGGTCCACCGCCCCCGGCAGGCGCATGCCGGGCACCCGTGCGACGACCGGTGCGAGCTCGGGCACCGCCGCGAGGGCCGCGTCCACCGCCACCGGATCGGCGTCGAGGTCGAACAACGATCGCACCCGGGCCACGAGGGTGGGCAGGTCGGACAGGTCGGTGAGCCGGACGAGCAGGTCCAGCCCGGTCCGCCCCCGACCGGAACGCGCGCCGGAAGCGCCGGACCCGGACCCGGACCCGGACCCGCCGGACTCGGCCCCGCCGGTACCGGACGCAGTCCCGCCGGTACCGGACGCGAACCGGTCGCCGCCCGCAGCCGTCGCGCGGAACCAGCCCGGGCCTCCCGGCAGGTCCAGCACCCGCCCGTAGGACGCGACCCGCCCGGCCGCGTCGAAGCCGACCTGCTCCATGCCGGCGAGCGCGTGCAATGCGTGCCACTCGAGCAGCCCCTGCACGTCGAACGGCGGCCGCGCCGGCAGGTGCACGCGGAGCGCGCCGTCACCGCCCGGCGCGACCCGCCGTCGGGACCGCAGTTCGGTGGGCGTGAGCGCGAAGACCTCGCGCACGGTGTCGTTGAACTGGCGGACGCTCGCGAACCCGGCGGCGAACGCGACGTCCGTCATCGGCAGGTCGGACGAGGTGAGCAGGGTCCGCGCGGTCTGCGCCCGGTGCGCGCGGCTGAGGGCCTTCGGTCCGGCGCCGAGCTCGTCGGTCATGATCCGGTTGAGCTGCCGTTCCGAGTAGCCGACGCGGGTGGCGAGGCCGGGGACGCCCTCCCGTTCGACGACGCCGTCGAGGACAAGGCGCATCGCGCGGCCGGCGACGTCCTCGCGGAGGTCCCACTCGGGGCTGCCGGGCGTCGCCTCGGGCAGGCAGCGGCGGCAGGCGCGGAAGCCGGCGAGGTGTGCGGCGGCGCTCGTCCGGTAGAAGGTGACGCCGGTGGATCGGGGTGTGCGGGCCGGGCAGCTCGGGCGGCAGTAGATGCCGGTGGAGTGCACGGCGGTGACGAACTGGCCGTCGAACCGCGCGTCCCGCGAGGCCGCGATCCGGTACCGCTCGTCGTGCTGCGAGACCGGCCGCGGATCGGGCTGCGAGTCGGGCAGCGGATCGGGCACCGCGTCGAGCGGCGCTTCGGCTCCGGTGGTCGTCATGCGGTCAGCCTGGCACGGGCCGACGACACCGGACTGGCGGGAATCGGACGTCGCAGCACCGCGGGTGGACGGGCCGACCGGGAGGCGCGGCTACCGTCGACCGCATGTCTTCCGTCCTCGACCCGGTCGCCTCCGTCGCCCTGCCGCACGCCCGGGACGTCGAGGTGACGATGCTGCTGGTCTCCCGGGGGCACCGCTACGAGGGGCGTCCCACGGACGGCGCGTCACCGACCGAGGAGGAAGAGCTCCGCGACCGCGTCGAGCTGCGCGCCGGACTCGGGATCGTCGGCGACCGCTACTTCGCTGCCCGCGCGCACGTGCACGCGTCGGTGACCCTGATCGGGGTCGCGGGGCTCGAGGCGGTGGGACGGGAACTCGGCGTGCCGGTCGACCCGGCGGCGACCCGGCGGAACGTGTTCCTGCGCGGCGTCGACGTCGAGGCGCTGCGGGGTGAGCCGTTCTCCCTGGACTCCGGCGACGGCCCCGTCCTGTTCCGCGGGTACCGGCCGGCGAACCCGTGCGCGTGGATGGACACCGAGGTGGCACCGGGGGCGTTCCGGGCGATGCGCGGGCGTGGCGGGGTGCGCTGCGACCCGGAGTCCGACGGCGTGCTCACCCTCGGCCGAGCCGTGCTCCGCACCGCGCACCCGGTCCCCGCCGACTGACGCGAACTCGGGCCCTGCGAAACGCAACGTGGGCGGCGTCGCACTGCGGAGTACCGCTGCGCGTTGCCGCCCACGTTGCGTGTTGCGAGGGGTCAGGCGAGGGCGGCCTGGATCGCGTCGACGAACGCCGGCAGGTCGCCGGGGTTCCGTGACGTGATGATCGTGCTGCCGGTCTCGTCGACCTGGACCTCCTGGTCGACCCACTCGGCACCGGCGTTGCGGACGTCCGTCTGCAGCGAGGGGAACGAGGTGATCGTGCGACCCGGCAGGACACCGGCCTCGACGAGGGTCCACGGGCCGTGGCAGATCGCCGCGACCGGCTTGCCGGCCTCGACGAACGCCTTCACGAGGTCGATCGCGGTGGCCTCCTGGCGGATGGTGTCGGCGTTGATCGTGCCGCCGGGGACCACGAGGGCGTCGAAGTCGCCGGCCGAGACACCGTCGAGGGTGGTGTCGACGTCGACGTCCTTGCCCGGGTCCTTGTCGCCGACCAGGGTCTGGATCGAGCCCGACTCCTTCGCGGCGACCGTCACGGAGGCGCCGCGCTCACGGAGCTGGTCGGTGGGGACGACGATCTCGTCCTGCTCCACGCCGTAGTTCGTCGCGATGACGAGGATCTTCTTGCCGTCGAGGGCTGCCATGGTCACTCCTTCCGCAGGCCGGGGTCTCCGGCTGCGCACACCACGGTCGTCGGACGCCGCTGGGTGTGTTCGCAGAGCGCAGGGGACACTCAGCCCCGGATCCGGAACCCGTCGCCCTCGGCCGTCACGGTGACCCCGTCGTACCCCGTGATGCGCACCAGGTCCGCCGGCAGGTCGGCGGAGGCGAGCGTCCCGACGGCGACGGTCGTCGCACCGGAGGCGAGCGCAGCCTCCAGTCCGGCGGGGGCGTCCTCGAAGGCCAGGCAGTCCTCGGCCGCGACGCCGAGCAGGGCGGCACCGCGGAGGTAGCCGTCCGGGTGCGGCTTGCCGTGCTCGACGTCGTCGGCGGCGACCACGGCGTCCGGGACGGGCACGTCGGCGGCCCGCATCCGGTTCACGGCGAGGTCCCGCGGGGCGCTCGTCACGAGCGCGACCGGCACACCTGCGGCCAGGAGCCGACGGACGAACGCGCCAGCGCCGGGGACCTCGATGATGCCGTCGGTGTTCTCGACCTCGTCGTTGACCAGCTCGAGTGCGACCCGGCGCTGCTCGTCCGGGGCAAGGTCGGGTAGGAAGTGGCGGATCGTGTCGATCGTCTGTCGGCCGTGCGAGAAGCCGAGGATCGTCTGCGGGTCGAGGTCGTGCTCGGCGCCGAAGCGGCCCCACGCACCCTCGACGATGGCGGTCGAGTCGACGAGCGTCCCGTCCATGTCGAACAGGACCCCGGACACCACGACGTCGATCACGCGCCCGACCCTACCCGGCAGGCGTGACGTGCAGCGGGACGAGCAGGGGGCTCCTCGTCAGCGCGCCCGCACGTACCGCGTCAACAGCACGTCCCCGGCCCCGTGCAGCACGTGCGCGAGCCGCATCGGTCGGAGCTCCGGCGACGACCCGTGCACGATGCGGCCGCCGTCGCCGCCCTCGAGGGACGGGTCGATCGACAGGCACAGCTCGTCGACCAGGTCGGCCGCCACCAGGGCACCGAGGAAGGACGGCCCGCCCTCGCAGTGGATCGCGCGGAGGCCCCGGTCGACCAGGGCGGCCCGGACCTGTGCCGGGTCGACGGCGTCGTCGCCGCAGGACACCACGTCGGCGACGGCCTCGAGCGCGTGTCGCCGGGAAGGGTCCGCGGACGCCGAGGTGAGGACGACCGGTCGGACCGGCGCCTCGGTGAACACCCGTGAGGCCGGGTCGAGGCCGAGCGACCCCGTCACGATCGCGAACACCGGGTGGTCGGGCAGTCCGTGCTCTCGACGCCAGGCGACGTCGGCGTCGTGCAGCACCATCGGCCCGTACCCCTCGTCGCGGACGGTGCCCGCGGCGACCAGGACGACGTCGGCGACCCGGCGCAGCAGGTCGAACACGCGCAGGTCGTCGTCACCGCCCAGGGAGCCGGACTTGCCCGCGGCGGTGGCGGAGCCGTCGAGGGAGCTGACGAAGTTCACGCGGAGCCAGCCGCCGTCAGCGGTGCCCTCGGCACCGTCGGTGTAGGCGGCGAGCAGTTCGGCGTCGGACAGGTCGGCGATCGGGTCGGGCAGGTGGGTCACGTGTTGTGCCTCGCTTCCAGGGGTGCGCGCCAGCCGAGGACGGTCTCGACCATGCGCATCGCGTCGACGGACTCGACGACGTCGTGCATCCGGACGATGCGGGCACCGAGCATGGCGCTGACCGTCGCGGCCGCCAACGACCCGGACAGTCGCTCACCGCGGGGACGGCCGAGGCTCTCCCCCACGAAGTCCTTGTTCGACACCGCGGCGAGGACCGGGTAGCCGAGGGCGACGACCTCCGGCAGACGCCGGGTCAGCTCGAGCGTGTGCACGGTCGTCTTGTTGAGGTCGTGACCGGGGTCGATGATGATCCGGTCCTCGGGGATGCCCGCCTCGAGCGCCCGGTCGACGCGCAGCCGCAGGAAGGCCGCGATCTCGCCCGCCACGTCGGCGTACTGCGGCTTCGGGTACTGCTGGCGGGGTGCCGCGAGCGAGTGCGTGATGACGATCGTCGCGTCCGAGTCGGCGACGACGGCGGCCATCCGTGGGTCGGCGAGGCCGGTGGTGTCGTTGACGACGCTGGCACCGGCGGCGATCGCGGCGGCCGCGACCTCGGGCCGGAAGGTGTCGACGCTGATCGTGACGTCGGACTGCTGCGCGACCTGCTCGACGACGGGCAGGACGCGCTCGATCTCGTCGTCGGCGGAGAGCTCCGGCCCGGGGGCGAACTTCACCCCGCCGATGTCGACCCAGTCGGCGCCCTGCTCGGCGGCGGTGACGGCGGCCTCGACCGCGCGGTCGAGCGCGAACGTCCGGCCCTTGTCGTGGAACGAGTCCGGTGTGCGGTTCACGATCGCCATCACGGCGATGCGGTGGTCGAAGTCGAAGGTGCGGCGGCCGATGGTGCGGACCGGTTCGCGCAGGTCCGGGACCACCCACCCGGGTCCGGACGACGCGGCCGCACCGGACGGGAGGCCCGTGCCGAGTCCGACGCGCATCAGGCGTCCGCCCCGGTGCCGGTGCTACGGCCGGTGCCGCTGCCGGCTCCGGCTCCGGCTCCGCTGCCGATGAGCGCGATCGCCTCGGCACGGCCCGCCGCGTCGGCGAGGATGCCGCTCGCTGCGACGGTGACGGTCGTGGAGCTCGTCTGCCGCTCCCCCCGGGTCGTCACGCACTGGTGCTGGGCGTCGAGGACGACCAGGACGCCGCGCGCCTCGAGGCCGTCCTGCACCGCCTGGACGACCTGCTCGCCGAGACGCTCCTGCAGCTGCGGGCGGGAGGCCAGCGCCTCCACCACCCGCGCCAGCGTCCCGAGGCCGATGAGTCGCTCGCCCGGCGCGTACGCCAGGTGCGCGGTGCCGAGGAACGGCAGCAGGTGGTGCTCGCACACCGAGCGGAACAGGATGTCGCGGACGATCACCAGGTCACCGCGCTCGCCGTCACCGGCCGGCACCGTGCCGTCGCGGGCGATCTGCGTCGCGTCCTGGTCGAGCCCGCGGAAGAACTCCGTGTAGGCGTCGGCGACCCGCTGCGGGGTCCGCTCCAGTCCGGGTCGGTCGGGGTCTTCGCCGATGCCCGCCAGCAGCTCTCGCACGGCGGCCTCGACACGGGCACGGTCCATGCGCTGCGTCACCCGGTCATCCAACACCGCCCGGCGGGGGTGCGACTGGACACGGAACGCGGTGACGTACCCCGATCACGGGGAACGGGCCACCCGGATGGCTACCCTGCGGCCGCGACGTGCCGGCGGTCCCAGGTTCCTTTAAACTCCCCCGGTGAGCGCCCCGCAGACATCCAGCCCGCCCCGGAACAGCGTCGCATCCGGCCTCGACCGCTTCTTCTCGGTCACGAAGCGCGGATCGACCATCCCCCGAGAGATCCGTGGTGGTCTCGTCTCCTTCGTGACGATGGCCTACATCGTCATCCTCAACCCGCTCATCCTCGGCGGGTTCAGCGCCGACCAGGCCGCCAAGGACGTCAGCGGCGGATGGCTCGAGAACGCTCAGGTGGCCGCGGCCACCGGCCTGGTCGCCGGTCTCATGACCATCGCGATGGGTGTGGTCGCGAACCTGCCGTTCGGCATCGCGGCGGGCCTGGGGATCAACTCGTTCCTCGCCGTCAGCGTCGTCCACCAGGTGACGTGGGCCGAGGCGATGGGCCTCGTCGTCATCAACGGTGTGATCATCGTGATCCTGGCGTTGACGGGCATCAGGACGATGATCTTCACCGCCGTGCCCGCACAGCTCAAGGCGGCGATCACGGTCGGCATCGGCCTGTTCATCGCGTTCATCGGCCTGGTCGACTCGGGCTTCGTGCGGTCCTCGGGCCTGGCGTCCCCGCCGCTGCAGCTCGGTGAGGACGGCTCGGTCGGGGCTCTGCCGACGATCGTGTTCCTGATCGGCCTGGTGATCATCGGCACACTGATGGCCCGCAAGGTCAAGGGCGCGCTGCTCATCGGCATCATCGCGACGACGATCATCGCGATCATCCTGCAGGCGGTGTTCCACGTGCCGACCTCGGTCGACTCGAAGACCGGCTGGAACCTCAACGCCCCGGGCCTGCCGAGCGCCCTGTTCGCCCTGCCCGACCTGTCGCTCGTCGGTCAGTTCGACTTCGGCGCCTTCGCCAGGATCGGCCCGCTCGCCGCGTCGATGCTCGTCTTCACGCTGGTCTTCACGAACTTCTTCGACGCCATGGGCACCATGACCGGGCTCGCGAAGGCTGCCGGAGTCGCGGAGAAGGACGGCACGTTCCCCCGTCTCCGCGCCGCGCTCGTCGTCGAGGGTGCCGGTGCGATCGCCGGCGGTGGCGCCTCGGTGTCGTCCAACACGGTGTTCATCGACTCCGCCGCCGGCATCGGTGAGGGCGCCCGGACCGGCATGGCCTCGGTCGTGACGGGTCTGCTGTTCCTGGCGTCGATGTTCCTCACGCCGCTGACGCAGGTGGTGCCGCTCGAGGTCGCCGCCGCCGGACTCGTCGTGGTCGGCGCGCTCATGGTCGCGCAGGTCGCGGACATCGACTGGTCGGACTTCGGCTCGGCGCTGCCGGCGTTCCTGACCATCGTCGTGATGCCGCTGACGTACTCGATCGCGAACGGCATCGGCGCGGGCTTCATCAGCTGGGTGCTCATCAAGGCGCTGTCCGGCAAGGGCCGGCAGGTCTCGTGGCTGCTGTACGTCGTCGCCGCGGGCTTCCTGCTCTACTTCGCCCGCGGCCCGCTGGAGACGGCGCTCGGCGTCGGCTGACCCGACCCGCTGAACGCAACGTGGGCGGTTGCTCGCAACGACATCTCGTGGCGAGCAACCGCCCACGTTGCGTTCCGGGGAGGGGACGGACGGGAGGCGCGGCTCAGTCCGGCAGGTCGGTGGGCGTCGCCTCGTGGTGGCGGTGGGCCGGCGTGCGCCGGTCCTCCTTCATGCCCGCCTCGAACAGGTGGCGCTTGCCGCCGACGAGCTGCTCGCGTGCGGTCCGCTCCAGCTCCTTCGCGGTCGCGTAGTAGCCGTCGTCGTAGTCCTCGACGATCTGGAACGTCCACCGACCGGCGATCACGTTCCGGCCGACGAGCTCGGTGTCGATGCGCTCCGCGAGCTCGGTGTGTCCGGCCTTCCGCAGCTGCTCCACCGCCTCGCCGATGTTCAGGTCGGCGGTGCCGGTCAGACGGTGGAACCCGTACAGCAGACCGCGGGCGTGCTCGATGACCTCGAGCGCTGCGGACAGGCTGCCGAGGGCTTCGACCGTTGCCTCGGAGACCCCGTCCGGGACCTGGTGTGCGGCGTCGGGACCCTGGCTGTCGTCGTTCGTCATGATGCTCGTCTACACGACTGCTCCTCGGTCGGTTGTCGGCATCCGCACAGGGCGAACGCGGCGCGCCGGAGCGGTTGCGGGTGTCGGATGGCCGACCTAGCATTCGAACACACGTTCGAACGAGGAGGCTCCTGATGATGATCGTCGACACCGCGGTCACCGTGTGGTGGACCGGTGGCACACCCGTCCGACTGGTCTGGCTGGGCCGGCGCTGGCGCGTCACCGACGTCCCGACCCGACTGACCACGACCCCGACCGACCTGCCCACCGCGATCACCCACGCACCGGAACGCACCGCCGGGTGGCGTTTCCAGGCGACCGCCGAGGACGGCGAGACCCTGGTGGTCGACATCGTCCCGGACGGCAGCGGGTGGACCGTCGCCCGGACCTGGACGTGAGCACCCTGGACGTGAGTGCCGTCGACGTGAGCGCTGTGGACGGCACCGGCGTGGGTGTGGACCCCGACCCGACGCCGCGCTACGGTCACCGCATGACGACCTGGGTCGCCCTGCTGCGCGGGGTCAACGTGAACGGCATCACGATCCGGAGCGCCGACCTCGCCGAACTGTTCCGTTCCCTGGGCCACACCGACGTCCGGACGGTCCTGGCCTCGGGCAACGTCGTGTTCACCGCCGCGGACCCCGTCGAGCCCGCGGCGCTGCGGTCGTCCGTGGAGCAGGCACTGCGCAAGCGCTTCGGGTACGACGCCTGGATCGTGCTCGTGCGCCACGATGCCCTGGCCGACCTCGTCGCGGGGTTCCCCTTCGCGTCGACGGCCGACCGGCACGACTACGTCGTGTTCGCCTCCGAGCCCACAGCGCTCGACGACCTGCTCGCCGGACTCGACCTCGATCCGTCGGTCGAGCAGGTCGCCCGCGGGGACGGCGTCGTCTACTGGTCGTGCCCGAAGGGGTCGAGCACGTCGACCGTCTTCGCGAAGCGCGCCGGTGCCGCCCGGTTCAAGCGGACCACGACGGCACGCAACACGAACACGCTCCGCAAGCTGCTCTGACCGGAGACGCCCGGGTCAGGCCTGCGCCGGCTGCCCGTTGCTCGCCATCGTGCCGCCGTCGACGGGCAGGATCGCGCCCGTGATGAACGACGCCTCGTCGCTCGCCAGGAACAGCACCGCCGCCGCGACCTCCTCGGACCGGCCGCCGCGACCGAGGGCGATCCGCTCCGAGAACTCCCGCTTCAGCTCCTCGTCCTCCGCCTGCGACTGCGTCAGGTCCGTCCAGATCAGGCCCGGCGCGACGGCGTTCACGCGGACGCCGAACCCGCCGTTGTCGAGCGCCGCCGCCCTCGTGAAGTTCGAGACGCCGCCCTTCGCCGCGTTGTAGGGGCTCATCCGCCAGTCCGCGGCCTCACCGGACACCGACGAGGTGTTCACGATCGAGCCCTTCGTCTCGCGGAGGAACGGCAGCGCCACCCGGGTGCCGTAGAACACGCTCGACAGGTCCGTCTCGACGACACGGTGCCACTCGGCGGGCGAGATGTCCGTGATGTCGCCCGAGGTGAACGTCCCGGCGTTGTTGACGAGCACGTCGAGCCGGTCCCACCGGTCGATCGCCGCGTCGACGATCGTCTGCCACGCGTCCGGGTCGGCGACGTCGGCCTGCAGCCACAGTGCCTGTTCCGTCGGCAGGGAGTCGGCGACGTCGCGCACCTTGTCCGCGACGCTGTCGACCAGGACGACCCCGGCGCCCTCCGCGACGAACGCGCGTGCGGTGGCCTCGCCGATGCCGGACCCCGCGCCGGTGACGATCGCGACCTTGCCCTCGAACCGCTTGCCCATGGTGTGTTCCTCTCGCGTCGGTGGTCCCCTCGTCAGGGACACCGTCGGCCCGGAGGACACGGGAGACCACGGTGCCCGCCGCGCCCTGGACGGGAGTCCAGGCGGAGGCGGGCATCGGTGGCGGAAGGAGGGCGGGCCTCCCGGCCGGATCAGGCGATCAGGCGATCAGGCGATCAGGCGATCAGGCGGTGGTGTCCTCGTTCTCCATGTCGCGTTCCAGCGAGATCGTCGGGATGGAGGCGGTGATCACCGAACCGTCGGCGCGGAGCGTCCCCTGGATGTCACTGGTGGTCGGCGCGTGGCCGGCCATCCGCGGACCCTGGTGCGGCAGCGGGACGACGGTCGGGTCGCCCGGGCGGACCTCGGTCTGCTGGTTGTGGACCCACGCGTCGAAGCCGTCACCGGTCTCGACCGTGAAGGTCAGCGCCTTCTGCTCGAGGTCGACGCGCACGCGCGAGCCGTGGACGGTCATCCGGTACGTCAGACGGTCCCAGTCGACCGGCAGCCGCGGGTTGAACGACAGCCGTCCGCCGTGGTCGCGCATGCCGCCGAAGCCGTTGACGAGCGCACCCCAGATGCCGCCGGTCGACGCGATGTGCACGCCGTCGGTGGTGTTGCCGTGCAGGTCGGCGAGGTCGACGTAGAGCGCGGTCTGGAAGTACTGTCCGGCGAGCTCGTGGTACCCGACCTCGGCCGCCATGATCGACTGCACGACGGCCGACAGCGTCGAGTCACCCGTGGTCAGGGCGTCGTAGTAGTCGAAGTCACGACGCTTCTCGGCCGGCGTGAACTCGTGGCCCTGCAGGAACAGGGCGAGCACGACGTCGGCCTGCTTGAGCACCTGGAACCGGTAGATGACCAGCGGGTGGTAGTGCAGCAGCAGCGGCCGCTTGGACTCGGGCGTGCGCTCGAGGTCCCACAGCTCCTTGTCGAGGAACTGGGCGTCCTGCGGGTGGATGCCGCGGTGCGGGTCGAACGGGATCTCCATCGACTCGGCCGCGCGCTCCCAGCTCTCGACCTCGGACTGGTCGAGGCCGGTCCGACGGATCATCCGCGCGTACTCGTCCGGGTCGTCCACGGCGAGGTGGCGGCAGGCGTTGACGGCGGACCAGAGGTTCGCCCGGGCCATCACGTTCGTGTACATGTTGTCGTCGACGACGGTCGTGTACTCGTCCGGGCCGGTGACGCCGTCGATGTGGAACTTCTGGTCGCCGTTCGAGCGCCAGAAGCCCAGGTCCTCCCACAGACGGGCGGTCTCGACCAGGATGTCGATCGCGCCGCGCTTGAGGAAGTCGGTGTCGCCGGAGGCCCGCACGTACTGCATCAGGGCATGGGCGATGTCGGCGTCGATGTGGTACTGCGCGGTGCCGGCGGCGTAGTACGCGCTGGACTCCTCACCGTTGATCGTGCGCCACGGGAAGAGGGCACCGCGCTGGTTCAGCTCGCGGGCACGGGACCGTGCGGCGTCGAGCATGTTGTAGCGGAACCGGAGGGCGTTCCGAGCGACGATCGGTGCCGTGTACGACAGGAACGGCAGGACGTAGATCTCCATGTCCCAGAAGTAGTGGCCGCCGTAGCCGGAGCCGGTGACGCCCTTCGCCGCGATGCCGTGGCCGTCGGTGCGAGCCGTCGCCTGCGCGAGCTGGAACAGGTTCCAGCGGACGGCTTGCTGTACCTCGGGCTGGCCGGCGACCTCGACGTCGCTGCGGGCCCAGTAGTCGTCGAGCCACTTGCGCTGCTCACCGAAGACCTGCTCCACGCTCTCGTACTTCGCGCGGTCCAGGGTGCGGTCGCAGCGGTCGGCGAGCTCGCGCGCCGGGACCCCGCGGGACGTGTGGTAGACGACGCTCTTGACCAGGCGGATCGGCTGCCCGGCCTTCGCCTGCACCCGGTAGACGTGCTTCGCCAGGTCGTCCTCGATGCTCGAGGTCTCGTCCCAGCTGTTCTCGGTCTCGAGCCGGTGCTCGACGCCGACGCAGATCGTCATGCCCGAGCTGGTCGCCTGGTAGCCGAGCAGGGACCGCGAGCCCGCGTTCCGCTTCAACCGGGGCTGCAGCACCCGGTCGGTGAAGGACTCGGCCTTGCGCGGGTCGAACGCCGCCGCGGCCGCCTTCATGCCGGCGTGGTACTCGTCGGCGACGTCCTGGCGGTTGAGCACCTGGCTCGACAGCAGCACCGAGGCGTCGTGGTCGAGCATGGTGACCTCGTAGTCGATGACGGCGAGGTGCCGCTCGACGAAGGACACCAGGCGCCGGGAGCGGATGAGCACCCGTTTGCCGGACGGCGTCGACCACTCGGTCTCACGCAGCAGGTACCCGCCGCGGAAGTCGAGCCGGCGGCTGTGGCGGAGGATGTCGGCCTCGGACAGGACGAGCGGCTCGTCGTCGACGTACAGCCGGATGACCTTGGCGTCGGGGACGTTGATGATCGTCTGCCCGGTCTTCGCGAAGCCGAACGCGGTCTCGGCGTGCCGGATCGGCCAGGTCTCGTGGAAGCCGTTGATGTACGTGCCGTACTGCACGCCGCCGCGGCCCTCGTCGAAGTTGCCGCGGAGGCCGAGGTACCCGTTGCCGACGGCGAAGTTCGTCTCGTCGACGCCCTGCTCGTCCGCGTACTCGGTCTCGATCAGCGCCCACTCGTCGACCGGGTACCGGACGCGGTCGAGGGGGTCGGAGGTGATGGGGTTCATGCGGTCTTCCCGGAGTCGGCAGCAGACAGGTCGGGCAGGAGGTCGGCGAGGTCCGTCACGACGAGGTCCGCACCGTGCTCGCGGAGGGCGTCGGCACCGGCGCCGCGGTCGACCCCGATGACGAGCCCGAACGCGCCGTTGCGGCCGGCTTCGACCCCGCTGGTGGCGTCCTCGACCACGACGCACTCGGCGGCGGTCAGGCCGAAGCGGGTGGCGGCGTCCAGGTAGGTGTCCGGCGCGGGCTTGCCGGCCAGGCCGTCCGCGCGGGCCACGGCACCGTCGACGATGACGTCGAAGCGGTCGATGATGCCCGCGGTCCGGAGCACCTGCTTCGCGTTCGCGGAGCTGGAGACCACGGCGACCTCGTACCCGGCGTCGATCGCCGCGGTGAGGAACCGCAGCGACCCCGGGTACGGCGAGACGCCGTGCTCCTGCAGCTCGGCGGTGAACTCGGCGTTCTTCCGGTTGCCGAGCCCGCACACGGTGTCGAGCGTGGGGTCGTCGTCCGGGGTGCCCTCGGGGACGTCGATGCCGCGGGCCTGCAGCAGCGAGCGGACCCCGTCGTACCGGGGCTTGCCGTCGACGTACGCGAAGTAGTCCTGCTCCGTGTACGGCGCGACCCCGTGGTGCTCGAGGTAGGGCGTGAAGAGGCGACTCCAGGCACGCATGTGCACCTCGGCCGTGGGCGTCAGGACGCCGTCCAGGTCGAAGAGGAGGGCTCGCTGGTCAGCGAGCGGTGCAGGGGTTCGCCGATCCGACGACGTCATGGGCAGACCTTCCAGGGGAGCGGTGTCGAACACGTTTGCTGCGGGGTCAACTCTAGGACCGCTCCGCCGCCGCGTGTTCCACGCTGGGGAGTGTGCCGCCCGGTCCGGGGAGCGCGGATCTGGACCGCCGTCCAGCCGGGCGCCGGGACGCTCGCGGGCATGACCTCTGACACCGCAGCGCCGCCGCAGGACGGGACCGGATCGAAGCTGAAGCAGGCGATCACCGGCCCCTTGCTGTTCCTGTTCATCCTGGGCGACGTCCTCGGGGCGGGCATCTACGCCCTGATGGGCACCCTGTCGAAGGACGTCGGCGGCGCACTCTGGGCACCGCTCGTGCTCGCCCTGCTGCTGGCCCTGCTGACCGCCGGTTCCTACGCCGAACTCGTCACGAAGTACCCGAAGGCCGGAGGCGCCGCGGTGTTCGCCGAGCGCGCGTACAAGGTGCCGCTGGTGTCGTTCCTGGTCGGGTTCTCGATGCTCGCCGCCGGGGTCACGAGTGCCGCGGGGCTGTCGCTCGCCTTCGCCGGCGACTACCTCGGCACGTTCATCGACGTCCCGCCGGTGCCGGCAGCGATCGTGTTCCTGGCCCTCGTCGCCTGCCTCAACGCCCGCGGCATCTCGGACTCGCTGCGGAGCAACGTCGTCATGACGATCATCGAGCTGTCCGGCCTGGTCATCGTGATCGTCACGGTCGCGGTGATGATGGGCGGCGGTGGCGGTGACGTCTCGCGCGTCGGGGCGTTCCCGGCCGAGGCGAACCCGGCCCTCGCGACCCTCAGTGCGGCCATCGTCGCCTACTACTCGTTCGTCGGCTTCGAGACGTCCGCCAACGTCGCCGAGGAGGTCCGCGAACCCCGCAAGGTCTACCCGCGCGCCCTGTTCGGCTCCCTCGCCGCCGCCGGCGTCGTCTACGTGCTCGTCGCCCTCGCCAGCTCGATCGCCCTGCCCGCGTCGAAGCTGTCCGACTCGAGCGGCCCGCTGCTCGCGGTCGTCGCCGCGACCGGCGTGCCGATCCCGGACTGGGTGTTCAGCATCATCGCCCTGGTCGCGGTGGCGAACGGCGCGCTGCTCACCATGATCATGGCGAGCCGCGTCACCTACGGCATGGCCGAGCAGCGTCTGCTGCCGCGCCTGCTCGGCAAGGTCCTGCCGAACCGGAAGACCCCGTGGACGGCGATCATCGCGACGACCGTGGTCGCGATGCTCCTCACGCTGGTCGGGGACGTCGGCACGCTCGCCGAGACCGTCGTGCTGCTGCTGCTCTTCGTGTTCATCAGCACGAACGTCGCGGTCCTGGTGCTGCGGAAGGACCGGGTGGAGCACGAGCACTTCCGGGTGTGGACGTTCGTGCCCGTGCTCGGGGTCGCGTCCTGCATCCTGCTGCTCACCCAGCAGAGCGGACAGGTCTGGCTGTACGCGGCGGTCCTGCTCGCGGTCGGCGTGGTCCTGTACTTCGTCGCCCGCGCGACGCGGGGTCGCGACCGCACCGGCTCGGGGACGTCGGCCTCCTGACGGGGGTGGGGGGGGGGGGGCCCCCCCCGGGGGGGGGCCCCCCCCCCCCCCCCCCCCCCCCCCCCGCCCCCGCCGCGCCCCCGGG
>NZ_JARUXD010000066.1:0-18964 GCF_030433875.1 Curtobacterium sp. PsM8
TCGCAGGACCGGCTGCCGGGCAGCCCACCAGGCGGCAGTTCGTGCGACCTCGGCGACCGGCGAGCCGGCGACCGACGAGCCGGCGGACGGTCACGCCCGGGGACGACGAACGCCGCGCTGCCCGAGGGCGCGCGGCGTGATCGACCGGGAGGTCAGGCGGACTTGTTCGTGTCCGTCTGGTTCTCGAGGTCTCCTTCGTCACCGAACTCGTCGCCCCAACGGTCGACGTAGTCCGGCTCGTCCGACTGCTGTGCGACGGAGAGTTCGCGTTCGAGAGCACCGTAGTTCGTGTCCGGGCTGAAGTACTTCAGCTCCCGGGCGACCTTGGTGTGCTTCGCCTTCTGACGGCCGCGCCCCATGCGTGACCCCCTCTGTGTCGGCTCGTGTCCGGTCTCGGCGGGCAACGAGTGCGCACCCGGGAAGAACAGACGGTTCGTGGTTTGAAATCTGTCCGTCACTTTACCATGTACCCCGTTGCCGACTTCGCCCGGCGCGTCCCGAGCACAGCAGAATCGAGGGTGATGATCCGCCCAGCAGAACGAGCCCGCGTCGTCGTCATCGGTGCTGGTCAGGCCGGACTCTCGGTCGCGTGGCACCTGCAGCGCGCGGGGCTCGTCGCGGGCCGCGACCTGGTGCTCCTGGACCGCGCTGCGGGGACGGGAGGCGCGTGGCAGTTCCGGTGGGACGCCCTGCGGCTCGGCATCGCCCACCGGGTGCACGACCTGCCCGGGATGCACGAGATGGGCCTCCGGTTCGACGACGCCGACCGGTCGCGGCCGGCTCGGGAGGTCGTGTCCGAGTACTACCGCCGGTTCGAGGAACACCACGACCTCCGCGTGCGTCGGCCGGTCGGGGTCACGGCCGTCCGGCACGGTGACGACCCCGGACCGGGCGCCCTGGTGGTCGAGACCTGCGACGAGCACGGTGTCGTGGGGACGATCCGGGCCGAGGCGGTCGTCAACGCCTCGGGGACGTGGGGCACCCCGTTCGTGCCGTGGGTCCCCGGCCGCGATGCCTTCCGTGGCCGGCAGCTCGACACGACGGGCTACCGCGACGCGACGGAGTTCGCCGGGCTGGACGTGGTGGTCGTCGGCGGTGGCACGAGCGCGATCGGGTTCCTGCTGGAACTGGACGGCATCGCCCGGTCGACCCGGTGGTTCACCCGGCGTCCCGTCGTCTGGTCGGACGACCCGGCCCTGGCGACCGGCGCGGCCGTGGCGGCGGTCGCGGACCAGGACCGCGCTGCCCGGGCCGGTCGCACCCTGCCGAGCATCGTCAGCGGGACCGGGTTGCCGGTGTCCCCGAAGATCCGCCGTGGCCTGGCCCGGGGGCTCCTCGAAGCTGAACCGATGTTCACACGACTCGACGGCGACGGGGTCCTGACGGCCGACGGCGAGCACGTCCACGCCGATGCCGTGATCTGGGCGACGGGCTTCCGCGCCGACCTCAGGCACCTCGCGCCGTTGCACCTCCGGACCGAGGCGGGCGGGGTCGTCGTCGAGGACGGTCGGTCCACCGCCGAGCCGCGGCTGTTCCTCGCCGGCTACGGCCCCCAGGCCTCGACGATCGGGGCGAACCGGGCCGGCCGCCGGATCGCGCGCCAGGTGCTGGCCGTCCTGGCCGACGACGTGGCCCACACCCACACCCACACCGACACCGACACCGCCGGTGCTGCTGCCGCCGCGGACGATGACGCTGCTCCCGACGGGCAGACCGCCGCCGACGCCTGACCCGGTCGACGGGAGGGTGCGGGCCTCGTCGACCCGTTCAACCGCGATCGCGCGCCATCCCCGCCGCGGTGTTCCGCGCACCGGTGGCCGCGCCGTGCGGCGATGCGGCGTCGATCCGCGCGAGGTCGTCCGCCGTCAGCTCGACGTCCACCGCGGCCGCGTTCTCCTCGACGCGGGCGGCCTTCGTGGTGCCGGGGATCGGGACGGTACCGGCCCGGACCACCCAGGCGAGAGCGAGCTGCGCCGGAGTGATCCCCTTCTCGTCCGCGATGGTGCGGAGCGCCGCCACGATGCGGAGGTTGGCCGCGATCGCGTCGTCGGAGAACCGCGGCAGGTCGCGTCGGGCGTCACCCACCGGCAGGTCGTCCCGTCGGGTGAGCGTGCCACCGAGGAACCCCCGACCGAGCGGTGAGAACGGGACGAAACCGATGCCGAGTCCGCGCGCGGTGTCCAGGACGCCGTTGTGCTCGGCATCACGCTCGAACAGGCTGTACTCGGACTGGATCGCCGTGACGGGGAAGGTCGCATGCGCCCGGCGGAGGGTGTCGGCTGCGGTCTCGGAGACGCCGAGGTAGCGGACCTTGCCGGCGGTCACCGCTTCGCCCATCGCCCCGATGGTGTCCTCGATCGGGACGGCCGGGTCGACGCGGTGCAGGTACCAGAGGTCGACGTGGTCGGTGCCCAGGTGCGACAGGGACCGGTCGATCGCTCGTCGGGCGTGCTCGGGGGAGCCGTCCAGCCCGATCGGGACCCCGTCGTCGGTGAAGTCGGTGGCGAACTTCGAGGCGATGACGGCTCGGTCGCGGTCGGCACCGAGGGCGCGGCCGAGGAGTTCCTCGTTCGCGAACGGCCCGTAGGCCTCGGCGGTGTCGAACAGCGTGATGCCCAGGTCGAGCGCCCGCCGGATCGTCTCGACCGACCCGGTCTCGGTCGCGCCCCCGGAGAAGGCGCTCATCCCCATGCACCCGAGGCCCATCGCCGAGGTGGTCAGGCCCTGCGAGCCCAGTGTCGTCTGTTGCACGGTGTCGTCTCCTCGTCGTGTCGGTGTGTCCGACACGAGCAGAGCCTGGACCCTGGTGCGCACACCATGTCAAGTGGCAGCATCGGGGGATGCTCCTGCCGACCGTCCCGATCACCGACCCCGTGACGATCAGCGCTGCCGCGGAGCTGCTCGGGATCACCGTCGACACGATCCGGTACTACGAGAAGGAGGGCATCGCGCCCGCGCCCGATCGTGGGCCGGACGGCTGGCGCCGCTACGACGAGCGCGACCTCGCCTGGCTGGCGGGTGTCGTCATGCTGCGCGGGACCGGGATGAGCGTGGCCGAGATGCGCGAGTACGCGGCGGCGTACCGCGCGGGCGCCGACGACGAGCAGCGGTTGGCGCTCCTGCGGAGCCACCACGAGACGGTGCTCGCGCGGCAGGCGGAGGTCCGCCGGCACCTCGACGCCCTCGAACGGAAGATCGCGGCGTACGAGCAGCAGCTCGACGGCCGGTAGACCCGCCACCGGCCGTCGACCCAGGGCCGCTGGTCAGGCGGCGACGGGCTCCTGCGTGCCGCGACGCCCGCGCGACCGCCGCACCACGACGGCGTCGACCGAGTACCGCCCCGGTCCGGTGAGCGCGACGGCCAGGGACCCGGCAGCGAGGACGAGCACGTACTCGAACCCGCCGTCCTGTGAGAAGAACCCGGCGGGCAGGTGCGCCAGTGCTCCGGCCACGACCATGTCGACGGCAAGCAGGATGGCGACCACGCGGGTCGCGACGCCGAGCACCAGGAGTGCACCGCCGATCAGCTCGAGCCCGGCGACGAGGGGTGCGGCGACCTCGGCGAAGGGGACGCCCATGCCGGCGAAGCCCTGGGTGACGCCGGGGATCCCCTGGCTGAACTTCTGGGCACCGTGGGCGATGAAGACGACGCCGAGGACGACGCGGAGCACGGTCAGGCCGATGGAGGTCGATGTGGTTCGCATGCCCACGACGCTAAGTGGTGACGTGTCATCCAACCGGGGCGCCGGGGTGACTACCGGGGGTCTGTCAGGGGGATGCCAGACGGCGGTCCGCAGAACTGCGGACCGCCGTACAGCAACGACTGTTGCTCAGGAAGAAGCGCCGCGCCCGGTCTTCTCCTGCAGGCGCTCGATGTGCTCCGACGCCTCGGCCTTCGTGAGGTCGGCCGACAGTTCCTCGCCGGCTTCACGGGCGAGGGTGTCGAGGTAGCTGCGCTGCGGGCCGGTCATCGGCTCGTCGCCGGTGACCCACTGCTCGGGGTCCTTGCTCGCGGTGGTCGAGGGGTCCGGGCGTTCTCCGCCGAGGGTCTCCGGCTGGTTCTGGTCTGCATCACTCATGCCCCGGACCGTACGCCGCACCCCCGACCAGCGGCGCAGTCCGGCGTCCCCCGCAGGCCGTGAGCGGACAATGGGCATCCAGACGCATCGCCCGGACAGCACTCAGACCGGCGTCGCCGTGTACCGCACCAGGTCGCCGCCGACGTCGCTCGCGGCCACCGGCACGACCCGGCCGCCCCGCTCGATCCAGAGCGTGTTCGCGGGCTCGTCCAGTCGGTCCACCCGGTGCATCGACCCGTTCAGCAGGACCGCCGCGGTCACGTCGACCCGTCCCGACGCCGGACGCGGAGGCAGCCCCGGGACGTCGTCGGCGTACACCGGGTACTCGCCCGGGGACAGCACGGGGGTGACGGGCGTCGTCACGATCTCCACCCCGGACGCTCCGGTCAGGGTGTCGGTCACGCCGGACGACACGACGACGAGGCGGACCACCTGGTCCATCGGCAACGGCACGTCCGCCTTGGGTGCGTCCGCGGTGCCGGCCAGTGCACGGAACGCGGGCCGACCGTCGGCGGCGAGGTGGGCCTCCCGGCCGTCGATGCGGACGCGACCGCGCCCGCGGGAGTCGGCGAAGACGCCCGGCTCGAGCCCGGACCGCCGGGCGTCCAGGAGGCTCACCACGACCCGGTCGGGTCGGTACCAGTCGCGGAGCGTGGCCGGGTCCACCCAGCCGATGCTCGCGACACCGCGCGCCAGCTCGGCGGAGTCGTCCGCGGCACGCTCGTCGAGGGCGCCGAGCGGGTGCTCGCCGCGCACGGCGACCAGGCCGTCGTACCGGCCGTCCGGCGACACGGGCGGCTCGTGGTCGAGCACCTCGACCCGCTTCGACACCTTGCCGCCGTGTCCGTCGAAGGTCGCGAAGGTGCGCAGGGCCTCGGGAGCGGTCGTCATGGGGTCACATCGTACGACCGGGCACCGTCACGCATCGTCATCGTGCGGACGGGGGACCGGCGGGGTGGCCGCGACCAGCGAGCGGATCTCGCCGGTGCAGAGCGCCGGGTCGACGCCCTCGGCGGGGCCGGCGGGGCGGGTGGCACGACGGGAGGCCGGCGACGGCTGGTGCGCGAGCTTCTGCGGCTCCAGGCTGTTGCGCTGGGCGGAGCGGATGAGCCGGTCCTCCTCGGCCTCCGAGCGGAAGACGCCGTGCGGGGAGCGCCGGAGCGCCGGCCGGACGGGCTCGCCACGGCGGTCCTGCCCTGGGAAGGGTCGGGAGCGCTTGCCGTAGAGCAGTTCGGAGGAGTCGAGCAGCCACGGCACGAGCGCGACCGTGACGCCGTGCGTGAGCAGCAGCTTGCGGCGGATCCGACGACCGCGGTGGTTGTGGAGCAGGCCCTCCCACCAGTGGCCGACGATGAAGACCGGCGTGTAGACGGTGACGACCTCGGAGCCGTGCTCCAGCCGGTGCGCCTTGATGTACTTGATGAGCGGCATCGAGATGTCGCGGTACGGGCTCGGCACCATCGTCAGCGGGACCTCGATGCCGTGCTCGGCCCACTGTTCGCGCAGCCGTGCGGCGTCGGCGTCGTCGATGGCGACGTGCACGGCCTCGAGCCCGGCGTGCTCGGCGGCGATGGCGTAGTCGAGGGCCTTGAGGACGGGCTTCTGCAGCTTGTTGACCAGGACGATGGCGTGGTCGCCGGTGGCGCCGAACTCGGTCTCGACGTCGGCCTGGATCTCGTGCGAGACGTCCCGGTAGTAGCGGTTCACGCCGAGCATCAGCACGAACAGCACGGGCATGATCACGAAGACCAGCCAGGCGCCGTGCGTGAACTTCGTGATCGTGACGATGACGAGCACCACGAAGGTGAAGGTCGCACCGATCGAGTTGATCGTCAGGCTCCGGAGCACCTGCCCGCGGTTCACCGGCTCGTCCGCGGTGCCGGCCCGGTCGGCGCGGAGCAGGCTCACCCAGTGCTTGACCATGCCGCTCTGCCCGAGCGTGAACGACACGAAGACGCCGATGATGTAGAGCTGGATGAGGCTCGTGACGTTCGCCCGGTAGACGATGAGCAGCGCGGCCGCGACGAGCGCGAGCAGGATGACGCCGTTCGAGTAGATCAGGCGGTCGCCGCGGGTGGACAGGGCCTTCGGGGCGTACGAGTCGCGGGCCAGGATCGAGCCGAGCAGCGGGAACCCGTTGAACGCGGTGTTCGCCGCCAGGAGCAGCACCGCCGCGGTCGTCGCCTGGATGACGAAGAACAGCACCGAGTTGTTGCCGAACGTCGCCGCCGCGATCTGGGCGATCAGGGAGCGTTGCGGGGTGGTGCTGCAGTTCGCGAAGCCCTGCAGGTCACAGGCGCTCTCGGCGTAGTGCACGCGCGAGACCAGCGCGAGCGTGATGAGGCCGATGAACAGCACGATCGCGATGCCGCCCATGAGCACGAGGGTCTGCTGGGCGTTCTTGATCTTCGGGCGACGGAACGCCTGCACGCCGTTCGCGATCGCCTCGACGCCCGTCAGTGCGGAACAGCCGGACGCGAAGGCACGGAGCAGCAGCAGGATGAAGGCCGCCTGCGTGGTGTGCTCGACGTTCTGCACCGTGTACGCAGCGGACTCGGCCACGGGGGCGTTGCCGGCCGCGACCCGGACCAGGCCGGTGACGACCATCACGAAGACGCTCGCGACGAACAGGTAGGTGGGGACCGCGAAGGCCTTGCTCGACTCGCGGACGCCACGGAGGTTCGCGGCCGCCAGCAGCACGACGAACAGGATCGCGAGCTCGACGCGGAACTCGTTGAGCATCGGCAGCGCCGAGATGATGTTGTCCACGCCCGAGGCCACCGACACCGCGACCGTCATGACGTAGTCGACGAGCAGGGCACTGGCCACGACCAGGCCGGCACGTTCGCCGAGGTTCCGGTGCGCGACCTCGTAGTCGCCGCCGCCGGACGGGTACGCCTTGATGAGCTGCCGGTAGGACGCCACGACCACGACGAGCAGCAGGACGACCATCGCCGCCACCCACGGGGCGAACGTCAGGAACGCCATCCCGCCGAGCAGCAGGATCATCAGCAGTTCCTGCGGCGCGTACGCCACAGAGGACAGCGGGTCACTCGCGAAGATCGGCAGGGCCAGGTGCTTCGGGAGGAGCTGTCCCTCGAGTTTCTCCGAGGGGAGTGGGTCGCCGATCAGTCGGGCTTTCAACGACCGGGTCTCGTTGGTCACGAGCGACGAACTTACTCAATCGGTGGGCGAACGCAACACCGCGGGCCCGAACGGTATTCCGCCGTGACCGAACGGGATTCGACGAACCCCTCCGATCCGCGATGCGGCGCGGATCGAAGGGGTTCGGGGTGCTGTTCCTGAAGGAACGGACAGGGTGGGCCGACGTACCGGATCCGGACGGGAGGCGCGGCTCGCGACCGCCCCGTCGGCGCGGCCCGTCAGAGGGACTTGCGCAGTGCCTCCAGGCCGTCGCGCAGGCGCTGGACGGCCGCGTCGTCGAGCGTGCCACGTGCGGCACGGCGGCGGAGGTCGGCACGGAGTTGCTGTCGGAACACGGCGACGGCCATCTCGGCGTCGCGGAGGGACCGCACGCCCGCTGCCGGCACCGCGGTCGGACCGGCGTCGGCGGACCCACCGGACCCACCCGGCTCGGCGGCGGCCGCCAGGTCCGCACGGAGCGACTTCATCGCAGCACCGACCGAGGCGCGGACGCCGTCGGCCAGGGACTTGACGCTGTCGGTGACGCCGTTCTCGAGCTGGGCGACCTCGTCCGCACGGGCGTCGAGTTCGGCCCGGCCGGCGTCGGTGATGGCGTAGACGGTCTTGCGGCCGTCGGAGGTGCCGGTGATCAGGCCGTCCTCCTCCAGCTTCGCCAGGCGCGGGTAGACGGTGCCGGCGCTCGGGACGTAGGTGCCGCCGAAGCGGTCGCCGAGGGCGGTGATGACCTCGTACCCGTGCATCGGGTGGTCGGCCAGCAGGACCAGCAGGTAGAGGCGCAGGTGGCCGTGCGCGAAGACCGGGCTCATGCGACGGTCCCGCCCTGCTCGTCGAAGGACGGAGCGGTCGGCGCCGCCGGGGCGGGCGGTGCGTCGGGGGTGGTCGGTGCGTCGGGGGTGGTCGGGGGAGCGGGCGTGCTCGGCGCGTGGCCGTGCACGATCGCGACGTCGCCGGAGACCGAGTTGATGCGGACGTCGACGTAGGACCCGGAGAGCTCGCCGTCGGTCCGCGTGTACGACCCACGGGTGCCGCGGATCTCGGCGTCGTCGAACTGCAGACGGCCGGTCGCGGTGGTGATCGTGCTCGTGTAGGGCGTGCCGTGCTCGAGGCGCACGTCGACCGACCCGGACACCGTGTTCACCTTCACCTGGTCGGGGGAGCCGTGCAGGTCGAGGACGACCGCCGAGGACACCCCGTCCGCGGTGAAGCGGCGGATCTCCCCGGTGGCCACGACGTCTCCGGAAACGGTGCGGAGCGCGACGGCGCCGACCTGGTCGCGGAGGGTGGTCGTGCCGGAGACGGCGTTGACGACGACGTCGCCGATCACGCCGTCGAGGACGACGTCTCCGGAGACGCTGTTGAGCGTGGCGCCCCGCTCGGTGCCGGAGAGCAGCACGCCGGCGGAGACGACGCCGATGGTCACGGTGACGTCGCGCGGGACCAGGATGCTGACGTCGGCCCGGGCGCCGCCGCCGCGGAAGGACTTGAGGAACCCGAGGACGTCGTCCCAGCGCATCTGCGGGTGGTCGACGGTGAGGGTGTCGCCCTCGATCTCGACCTTGATGGGCTTGCCGGAGACCTGGTGGATCTCCACGCGGGCGGTCGGTTCGTCGTGCGTGACGACGTCCACCTGTCCGCCGACCAGGCCGATCCGCAGTGCGCGGACGATCCCGGTGTCGATGACCTTCGGCTCGTCGACGAGCCACTTCTCCTGTGCCATGACGTCTCCCTGTCCAGACGCGATGTGTCGCGTTCTGCTTCGACACGATACATCGCGTCTCCGCGGCGCGGCCAGGGTCAGTGCCGGATGCTCGGCGCAGGGTCAGGAACCGGCGTGGCGGGGGTGGGACGGGCCTCCCGGACCGGACTCCACGGGAACCGGCGGAAGTGGCGCATCAGCGGCTGGACCATCGGGCCGATCGCGAACGCGGCGACCACCGTGCCCACGCCGACGTCGCCGCCGAGCAACCAGCCGACGACGACCACCGTGACCTCGATGGCCGTCCGGGCCACCCACACCGGCCACCCGAGACGTTCGTGCAGCCCGACCATCAGGCCGTCGCGGGCGCCCGTGCCGAAGCCGGCGCCGATGTAGCAGGCCGTGGCGACCGCGAGCAGGACCAGACTGCCGACGAAGAGCAGGACGCGGCCGACCAGGGTGCCCGGCTCCGGGACCAGCCAGAGCACCAGGTCGGCGGCCGGCCCGATCGCCAGGGCGTTGCAGAGCGTCCCGATGCCCGGCTTCTGGCGCAGTGGGATCCAGAACAGCAGGATGACCAGGCTCGACACCGTCGTGATGACGCCGAACGACCACGGCAGGACGTTCTCGAGGCCCTGCGTCAGGACCGTCCACGACGAGACGCCCACGACCGCGCGGACCTGCAGCGCCACCGAGGCGCCGTAGAGGAAGAGGCCGACGGCGAGTTGCACGAAGCGCAGGGTCAGGGCGGTGGAGCGGGGCATGGCTCGATGCTCGCGCAGATTGGCCTGCTGTGCGAGAGCCAATCCGGCTACCGTGGACCCATGACGCCCGTCCTGCTCAGCGCCCGGTCCGTCGCCCTGCTGCTCCGCCACTGGCGCGCCGGGTCCGACGCCGCCGCCTACGAGGCGCTCGCCGACGCCGTCCGGGTGCTCGTCATCGACGGTCGCATCCCGCACGGCGCCCGGCTGCCCGCCGAACGCGGGCTCGCGACCGCGCTCGGCGTCTCCCGCACCACCGTGGCCAACGCCTACGCGCGCCTCCGTGAGGACGGCTACCTCACCTCGCTCCGCGGCTCCGGCAGCGTCATCCGCCTGCCGCTCGAGGGACGGCCGGACCCGGAACACCTGGCCGGCGTCGTCCCCGACGACCTGCTCGACTTGCGCAAGGCCGCGCTCCGCAGCGCACCCGGCGTCGCCGAGGCCGTCGAACGGGCGATGCGGCACCTGCCGGCGGCGCTCGCCGGGATCGGGTACGACACCGTCGGTGACGCCGGTCTCCGTGCCGCGATCGCCGACCGCTACACCGCACGGGGCCTGCCGACCACCCCGTCCGAGGTCGTCGTCACGATCGGCGCGCAGCACGCCATCGCCCTGCTCGCCCGGGTCCTGGTCCGCCGCGGGGACCCGGTCCTGGTCGAGTCGCCGACGTACCCGCACGCCCACGAGGTCCTCCGCGAAGCCGGCGGCCGACTCGTCTCGGTGCCCGTCGACGTCCGCGGTGGCTGGGACGAGACGGTGCTCGACGCGACGATCCGGCGCTCGGCCCCGACGCTCGCCTACGTCATGCCCGAGCTGCACAACCCCACCGGCGCCACGATGGCCGACTCCACCCGCCGGGTGCTGCTCGAGGCCGCCGCCGCGGTCGGCACGGTCGTCGTCGCCGACGAGACGATGGGGGAGCTGCGCATCGACGGGGTCCCCTCGCGGCCCCTCGCCGCGGACGCGCCCGGTCAGGTCGTGATGGTCGGGTCGGCCGCCAAGGTCTTCTGGGGCGGGCTGCGGATCGGGTGGGTGCGCGCCGCCCCGGAACTGCTGCAGCGGCTGCTCCTCGCCCGGCCCACCGGCGACCTCGGCACGCCCGTCCTCGACCAGCTCGTCGCGCGCGAGCTCGTCCCGCAGACCGAGGCCGTCCTGGAGGCCCGGCGTCACGTCCTCCGCGACGGTCGCGACGGTCTCGTGGCCGCGCTCCGGGCACGACTGCCGGAGTGGGACGTGCCGTCACCGGCGGGCGGGCTGACCCTGTGGGTCGGGCTCGGGGAGCCGGTGTCGAGTGCCCTCGTGCTCGCCGCGCGGTCCGAGGGGGTGGTGCTGGCCTCGGGCGGGGTGTTCGGGCCGGACGGTGGGTTCGAGCGGTCGCTGCGGGTGCCGTTCACCGTGACCGGGGCGGACCGGGAGCGGCTGGTCGGGGCGTTGGCGCGGTCGTGGGAGCGGGTCGGCGGGGCCGCGGTGGCGACGCGGGGGTCGGCGGCGGCGGTGGTGTGAGGCGCGTGCGACGCGCTGCGTCTGCTCGTCCCTTCTCCTTCTCACTCTCGCGGGGGATGCGGGTGGCCCTGGCGGGTGACGCGGTGACCGGTGCGGAAACGGCAGCATCGGGACCATGCACAGCACCCTGTCCTCCTCGTCCGCCGCACTGCCGGGTACGTCGTCGGGTGCGGGCTCGTCGGGTTCGTCTGGTTCGTCGGGTTCTCCTGGTTCGTCGGGCACGGACCCGTCGCACGCGGTGCCGCCGCTGGCCCGGGTCACGATGGCGTTGACGGGTGCACTGCTCGCCGGGGTCGCCACGAGCTTCGGGCAGGCCGTGCCCGGACTCGGCACGGTGTCGAACTCCGCCGGACCGTGGTTCGTCGGCGCGGCGCTGCTCGTCCTGGCGGCGGGGGTCGGGCGGGGGAGTCGTGGCGGCAGCCGGACCAGCAGGCTGCGGGTGGCCCTGGCGATGGTGCTCGGGGTGGTGCTGCTCGAACTCATGCACATCGGGTACTGGGCGGCCACGAACCTGCGCGGCTTCGTCGACACCCTCTCGCTCACGAACTTCTGGGTCGTGATGGCACTGCCGGCCGGGCTGCTGGCCGGCGCGGTCGCCGTCGCCGTGCGGTCCTCGGACGGCCGCTGGCGGGGTGCCGCCGCCGGGATCACCGCCGCCGTGCTCATCGGCGAGGGGGTCCGCGGACTGCTGCAGGTCGCCGCGACCACCGGTTCGACGACGTGGATCGTCCAGATCGCCGTCGGGGTCGCCGTGGTCGTGGTGGGGATCGCGCTGGCCCGGACACCGGTCGGCCGGGTGGTGGCGCTGGGCACCGGGATCGTCGGGTCGGTCGCCGTCGCCGTCGTCTACGTCGGGATCGCCTGGCTCTGAGCGCACCGCTCCTGCACGGCCTGCCGAAACTGCACGTTCGTCCACAGAGTGCACCGGCGAGGCGCGCGCGGGCTCTGCGGCTGCGAGGATCGAGACGTGCACCTCCTCTCCGTCTTCAGTCTCCGGAACCGCGCCCTCATCGCCCTCGTGACGATCGTGGTCGCCGTCTTCGGTGGCGTCGCCCTGTCGAGCCTGAAGCAGGAACTCATCCCCAGCGTCGAGTTCCCGCAGGTCGCCATCGTCAGCGCCTACCCCGGAGCCACGCCAGAGGTGGTGTCCAACGACGTCTCGACCAAGATCGAACAGGCGATCCAGGTCGTGCCGGACCTCGAGTCGACCAGTGCGACCTCGTCCACCGGGCAGAGCGTCGTGTCCGCCTCGTTCCAGTACGGCTCGAACCTGGCCAGCGCCGAGGACAAGATCCAGACCGCGGTCAACGCCCTGTCGCTGCCCGACTCCGTGCAGACCCAGATCGTCACCGGGTCGTTCGACGACCTGCCGGTGCTGCAGGTCGCGGTGTCGGCCTCCGGCAACCAGGAGCAGCTCGTCGACCGGCTGCAGGCCTCGGCGATCCCCGACCTCGAGAAGCTCGACGGCGTGCGCCAGGCCGACGTCTTCGGCAACCCGGGTCGCCGCGTCGTCATCACGCCGAACCAGGACGAGCTCGCCGCCCGGGGGCTCAGCCAGACGGCCATCTCCGACGCACTCGACGACAACGGCACGCTGATCCCCGGCGGCACGCTGACCGAGGACGGCTCGACGCTGTCCGTGCAGACCGGTGAGCGGATCGCGTCGCTCAAGGACATCCGTGACCTGCCCCTCACGAGCTCATCGTCGGGGTCGAGCTCATCGTCGGGGTCCGGCTCCGGCGGCTCGACGTCCGGCGGCGGTGCCACGGGTGGTGCCGCCACCGGCGCCGGTGCGGCTGCACCCGGTGCGACCGGTGCGACCGGTGCGACCGGTGCGACGGCGACGGGTGGCACGAGCACCTCCGCTCCGACCGACGGCACGGCGACCGGCGGCGCGACCACCGCGGCGCCCCCCACCGACACCACGCTCGGCGATGTCGCCACCGTCGCGATCAAGGAGTCCCCGCGCACCTCGATCAGCCGCGTGAACGGCCAGCAGGCGCTGACGATCTCGATCACGAAGACGCAGGAAGCCAACACCGTCGACGTCTCGAAGACCGTGCGGGACGCCCTGCCCGGCATCGAGAAGAAGATCGACGGCGACCCGCGGTTCACCGTCGTCTTCGACCAGGCGCCCTACATCCAGCAGTCGATCGACTCCCTCGCCGAAGAGGGCCTGCTCGGCCTCGGCTTCGCGGTCATCGTGATCCTGGTCTTCCTGCTCTCGTGGCGATCCACCCTGGTCACCGCGATCTCGATCCCGACCTCGGTGCTCCTCGCCGCGATCGGCATGCGCGCCGCGGGGTACACGCTCAACATCATCACGCTGGCGGCACTGACCATCGCGATCGGTCGCGTGGTCGACGACTCCATCGTCGTCATCGAGAACATCAAGCGGCACATGGTGCCGGGCGTCGACCGCGGACGGGCGGTGCTCGACGCCGTGCGTGAGGTCGCCGGCGCCGTCACCGCTTCGACCCTGACGACCGTCGCGGTCTTCCTGCCGGTCGCCTTCGTCGCCGAACTGGTCGGTGAGCTCTTCCGGCCGTTCGCGGTGACCGTCACCCTGGCGCTCATCGCCTCGCTGCTCGTGTCGCTGACGATCGTCCCGGTGCTGGCGTACTGGTGGCTCCGGCCCGCGAAGGCGAAGCAGGGCGAGGCAGTGGCCTCGCCGGCGGAGACCGACCCGGCCGCTGCCGACCCGGCCGCTGCCGACCTCGACACCATCCGTCCGGGGTCCGAGGGCGCGCTCGCCTCGGCCGACGACCTGCACGACGCCGGGACCTCCGACCGGTTGCGTCGCGTGTACCTGCCGGTGCTCCGCTGGGCCGTCCGCAAGCCCGTGGTCGTCGTGCTGCTCGCCGTGGTCGTCCTCGGCGGCACGGTCGCCTCGCTGCCGTTCGTCACGACGAACTACCTCGGCGACTCCGGGCAGAACACGTTCACCGTCACGCAGGACCTGAAGGCCGGCTCCAGTCTCGCCGTGCAGTCCGACTCCGCACGCAAGGTCGAGCGGGCGCTGCAGGACGTCTCCGGCGTCGACACCGTGCAGACCACCATCGGCACGAGCGGCCAGTCCATCCAGGCGGCGTTCGGCGGGGGCGGGACAGCCTCGGTGCAGTACGCCGTCACGACGGACGCCGACGCCGACCAGACGACGATCCAGGCCGACGCCCGGAAGTCGCTGAAGCGGATCGACGGCGTGGGTGAGATCACCATCGCGTCCTCCGGTGGTGGCTTCGGCGGCAGCAGTGACATCGAGGTCGACGTCACCGCACCGACCCAGTCACAGCTCGAGACCGCGTCGCAGAAGGTCTTGAAGACCATGCAGTCGGTCAAGGACACGACGGCCGCGACGAGCAACCTGTCGGCGGCGGAGCCGTTCCTGGCCGTCCGCGTCGACCGTGCGAAGGCCGCGTCCCTGGGGCTCACCGAGACCCAGGTCGGTGGCCTCGTCGCCGCAGCGGTCTCGCCGCGGGACACCGGCAGCATCGAGATCGACGACGCGACGCTCGACGTCTACATCGCCGACGCCGAGCCGCCGACCACGATCGCGGCCCTCCGTGACCTCGACGTCCCGACGAGCACCGGCACCGTCAAGCTGACGGACGTCGCGACGGTGGAGAAGTCCGAGGGACCGACCACCGTCACCACGACGAACGCGGCCCGCACGGCCACGATCACCGTGACACCGGACGCGTCGAACCTCGGCGCCGCGGTGCAGTCCGTCACCAAGGCGGTCGACCAGCTCGACCTGCCCCGTGGTGCGACCGCGTCGATCGGTGGTGTCGCCGCCAGCCAGTCGTCCGCGTTCTCGCAGCTCGGCCTGGCACTCGTCGTCGCCGTCCTGATCGTCTACGTGATCATGGTCGCGACGTTCCGCAGCCTGCTCCAGCCGCTGATGCTGCTCGTGTCGGTGCCGTTCGCCTTCACGGGTGCACTGCTGCTGCAGATCATCTCCGGGGTGCCGCTCGGCGTCGCGTCGCTGATCGGTCTGCTGATGCTGATCGGCATCGTCGTGACGAACGCCATCGTGCTCATCGACCTCGTCAACCAGTACCGCAGACGAGGGCTCCGGGTCCGTGATGCCCTGCTCGAGGGTGCGGCCCGTCGTCTCCGGCCGATCCTCATGACGGCGACCGCGACGATCTTCGCGCTGCTGCCGATGGCGATCGGGCTGACCGGCAAGTCCGGCTTCATCTCGCAGCCGCTCGCCCTCGTCGTGATCGGCGGTCTGGTGTCGTCGACGCTCCTGACGCTCGTGGTGCTGCCCGCGCTGTACGCCCTGGTCGAGGGTGCGCGCGAGCGTCGGGCCGAGCGGAAGGCCGCACGGACGCAGTCGTAGGCGCCCGGCGGTCGGGGGCTCAGCGGTCGCTGGGCTCCCGGTCCGCCGGACGGAACCACGACACGACCGCGCACGTCAGGGTGACGAGGAACACGAGCGCTCCGAGCTGCGCGACGACGGACACCTGCCCGACGGCGGCCCCGTAGCCGCCGAAGGACACCGCGACCAGGAACGACAGCCCGAGCAGCAGCTCTACCGAGGTCCGGACACCGGTCAGGGGAGCGGTGAAGGGGCGCGGTGCGCGGGGGACCGGTGTCTGGGCAGGGGGCATCGGGGCGGAGGGCGTGGAGGTCACCCCGGAAGTCTGGCGACCCGACCGGTTCGCCGGCAGTCCCGCTCCGGGTGCCACCCGCCCGGGGGCGTCAGCGCAGGGGGAGTCAGCGCAGGCCGGCGTGGAGGAAGTTCGTCACCCGTCGACTCATCGCCTGGTCGAGCTGCGCGATCGAGTGCGCCGAGCCCTGCACCGCCACGAACGTCACCGGCACGCCGTGCGAGCGCAGCGTCGAGGCGAACCGCTGCGACTCCCACAGCGGGATGAACTCGTCGGTGGAGTGCCCGATGAAGAACGGCGCCGTGGCCTTCGTCACGTGGTACTCCGGCGAGGCCCGCTCGGCTGTCGGGCAGGCGCGGTAGGACGCACATCCGAGGTAGAGCAGCTGCTTCCGCTGGAACGCCGCCGCGACACCGTCCGACCCGGTCGAACGGGCCGTCAGATCAGTCGGGCCGCTGAGGTCCACGACCGCCCGGATCCGGAAGCCGTCGGCGTACGCGGTCGACTCGTGGTCCTGCACCGCGAGCATCGCCGCCAGGTTGCCACCCGCGCTCCCGCCGAACACGCCCACGCGTCCGGGGTCGACGTCGTACGTCTGCAGCGTGGACTGTCGGAAGACGAAGTCCAGGGCGCGGCGCACGTCGTCGAGCCCAGCCGGGAAGGGGTCCGTCGGTGCCAGGCGGTAGTCGACGTTGAAGGTCACGAAGCCCTCGGAGGCGAGGTACTGGCACACGGAGCGGTACGCGGCGGTCGCCTTGTCGCCGTGCGACCAGCTGCCGCCGTGGATCATCATCACCGCCGGACGGGAGCCGACCTCGACGCGGTCGGGGGCCTCCGTCGGCGCGGCCGTCGGTGTCGCCGTCGGAGTGGCGGTGCTCTCCGGCGGGCTGTCGGCCGGCAGGCACACGTCGAGCTGCTGCAGCGGGTCCCGGCCGTAGGGGACGTCCTGGACGACGTCGATGCCGTGGTACCGCAGCGACAGCGGGTAGATGACCGGTCCGGCGGTGACCGTCGAGTTCCGGTCGCCCGTGCCGTCGGCGCTGCAGGACGCGGCGGCGCCGACGATCGCGACCGCGGCGACGAGCGCGAGCAGGAGACGACGGCCGGACTTCATCGCCAGCCACGCTACATGGGGTGGCCGCGGGTGCCAGGATGGTGGTCCCACCCGCAGGAGGATCCCGTGAGCCGTCAGAAGTCCTGGAACGCCGATCCGGAACCGCTCCTCCGCGTCGGTCCCGGGTTCCGACTCGACACCGTCGACCCCGACGGCACGCCGGGGTTCCCCGGCCGGAAGATCGACGGGCTCGAGGCGCTGGCCGCCGGCGCCTCCCGGCTCACCGCCCTGCAAGAGCGTCTCTGGGCAGCGGCGACCGCGGGCGACCAGCGGCGTGTGCTGCTCGTCCTGCAGGCGATGGACACCGCGGGCAAGGGCGGCATCGTCTCGCATGTCGTCGGCGCCGTCGACCCGAACGGCGTCCACTACGCCGGCTTCAAGGCCCCGACGGCCGAGGAGCGCGAGCACGACTTCCTCTGGCGCGTCGAACGACAGCTGCCGGACGCCGGACAGCTCGGGGTGTTCGACCGGTCCCACTACGAGGACGTCCTGATCCAGCGCGTCCGCGGGCTGGCGGAACCGGCGGAGATCGAGCGGCGCTACGGGGCGATCGTCGACTTCGAGTCGCGCCTGGCCGAGCGGGGCACCACGGTCGTCAAGGTGATGCTGCACATCTCGAAGGACGAGCAGCGCGAACGGCTCGGTGACCGGCTGGACCGGCCGGACAAGCACTGGAAGTTCAACCCCGCGGACATCGACGAGCGTCTGCGCTGGGACGAGTACCAGCAGGCGTACCAGGTGGCGTTCGACCGCACGTCGACCGAGCAGGCGCCCTGGTACGTCGTGCCGGCGAACCGCAAGTGGTACGCCCGCCTCGCCGTGCAGCAGCTCCTGCTCCGCGCCCTCGAGGACATGCACCTCTCGTGGCCGGCTGCCGACTTCGACGTGGCCGAGCAACGACAGCGCCTCGCCGAGTCCTGACCCGCTGCGGGTCCGGGCCTGCGGGTCCGGGCCCGCGGCGATCCGGACTGGAGGCCCGGCGCACCCCCGTCACGGCCCCGCCGTCCTCGACGGGGCTGGCCCGCGTCCACCGACGGGGCTGGCCTTCGTGCACACGGTCGCGTAGACTCGCTCGGTCGGCCTTCGACACCGTGGCTCGCGAGTCGCGGACGTGTTTGGGTGTTGTGTAGTTCGAGGGCTGGAATCACGTCGATCGACGACGCGATGAACCCCCTCTCCACGAACCGCCCCCGCCGATGTCGCTGCCGGGCCGCGTGGTACGTCTGCACCCCGGAAAGAACACATGGCCCCGTACGACAAGGGCGCGAACTCGCGCGCCGACCGCTCCGACCGCGCTCGTCACCCGAACGGCACCCCCGCCGCTCGCAGCGCCAAGCACCGCGGCTTCCGCGCCCCCGAGCCCACCGCCCCGCGCCAGAAGCAGCGCTGGGACGCCGAAGAGCGTCGCTCCCGTCCGTCGTCGGGGGAGCGCCCGAACTGGGAGCCCCGCGACAGCCGCGGCAGCCGTCCGGTGTGGGAGCCCCGCGGTGCGGGTCGGCCCGCACGCGGTGACGACCGCGCCCCGCGCAGCTTCGACCGCAACGACCGCGGCCCCCGTCGGGACGACGACCGCGCACCCCGCCGCGACTCCGGCGACCGTGCCCCGCGCAGCTTCGACCGCAACGACCGCGCGCCCCGTCGTGACAACGACGACCGCCCGCGTCGTTTCGACCGTGACGAGCGCGCTCCCCGCAGCTTCGACCGCAACGATCGCGCTCCCCGTCGTGACAACGACGATCGCCCGCGTCGCTTCGACCGTGACGACCGCGCGCCCCGTCGTGACAACGACGCCCCGCGCTCGTTCAACCGTGACGACCGCGCGCCGCGTTCGTTCGACCGCAACGACCGCAACGACCGCGCTCCCCGGCGGGACAACGACGATCGCCCGCGTCGCTTCGACCGTGACGAGCGCGCTCCCCGCAGCTTCGACCGCAACGACCGCGCTCCCCGCAGCTTCGACCGCAACGACCGCGCTCCCCGTCGTGACAACGACGCCCCGCGCTCGTTCAACCGTGACGACCGCGCGCCGC